>JAIPJP010000012.1 GCA_021734105.1 Candidatus Woesearchaeota archaeon | reverse complement strand
GTTCTTTTTTAGTTCACATCTGCTCAAGACGCTTAATTCTATCTTGAATGGGTGGATGCGTTGACCAAATTCTCGTCCACCAACCAGTCTTTTTTCTAAACGGTGTTGAAATAAATAAATGGGCTGTCGCCTTATTTGCTTTATCAACCAGGGGATCAGGATCTTTTGAAATTTTCTTAAGCGCATGAGCAAGCCCAGGAGGATATCTTGTAAGAAGAGCGCCCGCTGCATCTGCAGCAAATTCTCGTTTACGACTAATAGAAAGTTTTACTAATTGTGCAATGAAAGGAGCTAAAATAGCAAGCGCAATAGCAACAACAATAATAACAATATTGCCTTTATTATCATTACCACTACCACTACGACCCCCACCAAATAAAAAGCCGCGAAGCATCATATCGCTGAGTAGTATAATGGCGCCAACAAAGACTGCTGCAAAAAGCATCATGCGAATATCATAATTCTTAATATGTGCCATTTCATGAGCAATCACTCCTTCAAGTTCTTCACGATTCAAATTTTGAAGCAAGCCAGTGGTGACTGTAATTGAACCATGCTTTGGATCACGACCAGTTGCAAATGCGTTCAGCGCAGAATCTTTAATGACATACGCTTTAGGTGTTGGAATACCTGCTGCAATTGCAAGACCTTCAATAGTGTGATATAAATGAGGATATTCTTGCTTGGAAACTGGCTTTGCACCCATTGCTGAAAGCACCATTTTATCACCGGAAAAATATGCTAACGGTAAATAAATAATAAGAACAAGTAAGGCAATAGCTAAACCAAACAGACCATAGCCTGTGAAAGCCAGACCAATAGCAAAGCCTAAGCCCACAATAAGAAGAATAAAAATAAAAATCATGAAGACGGATTTTCTTTTATTTCTCCGTACTTCATCAAATGCTATACGAGTCATGAACAAACCCCTCTAAAACTTAACTTCAACGTTTTTCTTTTCTGCTTCTGTTGCTTCAAAAGATGTTTGCTCTGTGAAACTTAATATCCCAGCAAAGACGTTGTTTGGAAATTTCTGAATCTTTGTATTAAAGACCATAACCATGTCGTTGTAATGTTGACGCGAATATGCGATTTTATTCTCTGTGCCAGTAATTTCTTCCTGAAGCTGCATGAAGTTTTGATTAGCCTTAAGGTCAGGATAATTCTCTGCAACTGCAAATAAAGACTTAAGCATTCCCGTTAGTTCACCACTAGCTTTTGCAGTTTCATCAACGCCACTTGCATTCATAATTGCAGATCGAGCCTTAGTGATATTTTCTAACGTTTCTTTTTCGTGCTTCATATATCCCTTAACAGTATTTACTAAGTTAGGAATTAAATCGTTTCTTCGCTTTAATTGTACGTCAATTTGAGCCCAAGAATTTTTAACTTGATTTCGAAGACGGATTAAAGCGTTGTACAATGCTATAATGAATAACAGAAGTACGCCAACAATAATAACTATAATTAACCATGTTTCCATCGTATTTTACCCTCCAATAGCAGAAATTAGTCTCATTGGCTATTTAAACCTTATGGGAGATACATATATAAAGGCACTATATAAATGAGAATGTATGAAGAGGGAGATTAAAACGCTTTTGAAGAGCGATGAAAAAGTTATTCATCTAGATATTACAGCAAGAGACAGAATTTCTGTATGGAAGAAGGTACGCTGTCCTCTCGTTCCAGTTTTGAATCATTTCGTACTTAATTGTTCTAAGAATTTATTTGTCTTCATGGGACTGAAACGTTGTCTGCTACGACTTGTTGGTGTTCATGTTGGTAAGCGAGTTGGTATTGCGCCAGGACTCATCGACCCACTCATTCCCAGTTTGATTACATTTGAAGATGATGCAGTTATTGGACTGGGAAGCCATTTACTTGTGCACGAAATTACGCAAGACGATGTGAAAATTGGAAAAATACATGTAGGAAAGAAAGCAATAATTGGCGCTTATGCAACTGTGCATTGCGGTGTGAGCATTGGAGAAAATGCAATTGTTGCTATGGGAAGCGTTGTGACAAAAGACGTTCCTGCTGGAGAAATCTGGGGCGGCATACCAGCAAAGAAGATAAAGTGAAAAATTATTTAGAAAAATAATATTCTCCAGCTTCTTTCATAGCAATTCCAAAATAAGCCCAGCCAGCAATTTGATTTGCTTGGTTTTTTAATGCTTCAAGTCTAAACGCTGAACGTTCTTCTTCATTTGCAATAGAGAAAGGATGACCAGTCATACGTTGATAATCTTCTTTTAATTCTTGAAGAGGACACCACTCATTATAATATCTTAACGTTTGTTCAGGATTATGATCCCAAGCTCCAGAAGTAAATCTCATGTCAATGGTTCGACCTGTGATTTTTACTTTAGCATTATTAGGAAGGTTTTGTTCTTCAGCTTCAACTAGCAAGGAAACGAGAGTATTTTCCTCGTAATCGCCCAAATCATGAACCAATAACTTTTGAGAACTAGGTAGTTCATAACGAATACGAGGTCTTCCTAGTTTGCCGGCTTGTCCCATAAGAGACGAGAATAAAAGAGAGCTTATAATGATTTCTTTGAAAAAATAAACAAAAGCGCCACCGCGTTAAGATTCACCACGACCCGGATTTGCGCTCAGAAATGAAACTATTTCTGGCGCCAAAGGAACAAGTTCAAATCCACCTAGGCGAATTTTTTCTGAAAGAAAAAATGGCGCCACGACCCGGATTTGCGCTCAGAAATGAAACTATTTCTGGCGCCAAAGGAACAAGTTCAAATCCACCTAGGCGAATTTTTTCTGAAAGAAAAAATGGCGCCACGACCCGGATTTGAACCGGGAATCCCGAACGGGACAAGCTTTCCAGGCTTGCGCAATACCAGATTATGCGATCGTGGCGCGAAAATAAGTATAGTAGTTTGCAATCTACTTCTGTTTAAAAATGTTGTTCTAAGATAAAGAAATAAAGAAGAAGTAAAAAAATTAATGGTTGGCCTTTGGCTTAAACCATCTCGATTTCAATGTTCAGGCCGCGTTAGAATCGCAGATTCACTGGGCTTTCATATTTCGCTTGAATGGCTTACACCATTTCAATCTCAATATTCAAACCTTCTGGAATTGGAACTCTCATGATAAGTCGAAGAGCCCGTTCGTCAACGCCAATGTCAATGAGTCTTTTATGAATTCTCATTTCAAAGCGATCCCAAGAAGCTTTACCTTCTCCACTCGGGCTTTTTCTTGTAGTCACTTTTAGCTTCTTTGTAGGCAAAGGAATTGGCCCACGAAGAACGACACCAGTTTTCTCAGCGATACCTTTAATGTAGTCGCAGGTCTCGTTGATTTTATTAATGTCTGAACTTGCTAGTTTAATTCTTGCTTTCTGCATGTTGTTTTACCCGTGTATTAATCATAAACATCGAATTTATGATCCGAAATGAAAAAATGCTCAGAAATTAATAATTTCTGGCACGCTTCACAGCGAAAAGAAAATTGACTTAGGCCTTTTTGACTAAGTCAATACACATTCCCGCAGCAACGGTTGAACCGGAGTCTCGAATAGCAAAGTTTGCCATTTGCGGAAATTCTTCTTTCTTTTCAATTACCAGAGGAACAGTTGGTTTAATTCTAACAACCGCTGCATCTCCGTTTCGGATGAAATCAGGTTTGTCCACTGCTTCAGGACTTACCTTTTTAATAATTTCAGTTACTTGACAAGCGACTTGGCTGGTGTGAATATGGAAAACCGGTGTATAACCAACAGTAATAACGCTAGGATGGTTAAGAACAACAATTTGACCAGTGAATTCACTCACAACAGTTGGAGGATTACTTTCTGCGCCAATAACATCGCCACGTGCAAGGTCTTTTTTACCAAAACCTCGAACAGAAATACCGACGTTATCACCAGGTCCTGCTTTTTGCATTAATTCATGATGCATTTCAATAGTCTTACATTCACCATGAACACCTGTTCCTTCTCGACCAGGCATTGCAACAACTTTGTCACCAACTTTTAGAATACCAGTTTCAATTCGGCCTACAGGAACAACACCGATACCGGTAATGTTGTAAACGTCTTGAACAGGCATACGTAGTGCTAAGTCTACAGGTTTGTCAGGAACAGCTAACTCATTCATAGCTTCTAGAATTGTTGGACCTGAATACCAAGTCATGTTTTCGCTTTTCTTTACTACATTATCGCCTTTAAGTGAAGCGATTGGAATAAATTTAATATCAGCAGGATTATAACCTACACTTTTTAGTAAAGCAGAAACTTCTTCGACAACTGCTTTGTATCGAGCTTCAGCATAGTCTTGTAAGTCCATCTTGTTGATTGCAACAATTAATTGTGTAACTCCAAGTGTTCGACTTAGGAAAACGTGTTCTTTAGTTTGTGAGTTAACACCGTCGTTAGCTGCAACAACTAAAACACCAGCATCTGCTTGTGAAGCACCAGTAATCATGTTCTTAACAAAGTCTCTGTGACCTGGAGCATCAATAACCGTAAAGTAATATTTGTCTGTTTCAAACTTTTTGTGAGCAAGATCAATAGTTACGCCACGTTCTTGTTCTTCTTTTAGACCATCCATAACGTATGCAAATTCAAAACCAGCTTTACCAAGCTGTTCTGCTTTTTCTCGAAGTTTTCGAAGTTGCTGTTCGCTGATGGTGCCACTATCAAACATTAATCGTCCAACAGTTGTTGATTTACCATGGTCAACATGACCAATAAATACCAAATTGATGTGTTCTTTTTCTGCCATTTTCGTTATGACCCCCTTTCGTAGGAATATTATGTGTTTTTACTAGGAATAAACACTACAAATATTGCGCTCCTTCCTAGTCGTCTGGAAACATACTCTATTTATAAACATTACGCTTCAAATAAAAAAATAAAAAACACTCAAAAACAAGGTTTTGGGCGTGCTTTACAACGAATAAAAAAAGGCTTAACTAGCCCTATTCATTCTTATCTAGACCTTTTCTTGAACGAATTTGCTTAATGATTTTGTCCTGCAATTCTTCAGGTAATCGTTCAAACGTCTGGTCAACAACAGCACTGCTTCCTCGACCGCCAGTAGCAGACCGAAGTTCGCTTGCTAAGCCAAACATCTCTGCAACAGGCAATTTGCCTTTTACCGTTACTGTTGCACCGTCATCATCCATGTCAATGAGTTGACCTCGCTTATTGTTGATAAGTTTAGATACTTCACCAGTATACTCGCTTGGCGCTTCGAATTGTAAGGTTTGCACCGGCTCAAAGAGCACTGCTTTTGCATTTCTCATCGCATCGCGAATACCTTCTCGTACTGCAGGGTACAATTGAGCTGGACCACGGTGAATAGCGTCTTCGTGAAGTTTAACATCATCAAGAGTGACTTTTACCCCAAATGATGGTTCTCCTGAAAGACCACCACTTCGCATAACATCTTCAAACATGTCAAGTACCATTTCCATAATTTCACCAATGTGCACGATACCTCGTGTTCCATCAATGAAGACGTTTCCTTGATACACATCTTTTACTTTGTCAGCAACTTTTGTATCCCAACCAGCATCAGTAAAGTGTTTCCTAAAATCAAGATCTTTACGCTTCACACGGCCTTCTTGAATTTTTCCAGCATGAATTTTTTCAATAATTTCAGCTTCTAAAGGTTCGACATAAAAGTACAAACGATTGTGTTTGTTTGGCGATTTACCTTCAGCTGATTCAACATTTTTTCCCGTTACGGTTTCACGATATACCACAACAGGCGGACTGGTTTTTACTTCAACATTTTTTTCTTTTACGATTCTGTTTTCAATAATTTCTAAGTGCAGTTCACCCATACCACTCATTAAGTGTTCGCCAGTTTCTTGATTCAGCGTTATTTCAATAGAAGGATCTTCTTTTGAAACCTGAATTAATACTTCAACAAGTTTTGGTAAGTCGCTGGGTTTCTTTGCTTCAATTGCTTTAGTAATAACAGGGTCAAAAATGTGACTTAAACTTTCAAAAGGTTGTGTTTCTTTTTTTAGAGAAATAGTTTCTCCAGGGAATGCACCTTTTAAACCGCCAACACCAACAATGTTACCTGCAGGCACATTATCAACAATTTCTTTTTTTGCACCATTGTAAATATAGATTTGTTGCGTTCGTACTTCAAGGTTTGCTTTATGCATAAACACATTCAAACCCTTCTTCATTGTACCTGAATACAAACGACCCATACAAATTTCTCCTGCTTGCGGATCAACAACAACCTTAGTCACAACAAACATGACTTCACCAGTTGGATCTGCTGTTGTTAATGATTTACCAACATCACTCTCAAGTTCTCCTTTCCAGAATTTTTCAACGCGATAAGCTGCTGCTTGCACCGGATCTGGATGATGAATAACTGATGCGCTTAAAAGCACGTCGTGTAAAGGTGCTTTTTTACCTAATTTTTTCCAGGCTTCATCACCCTCAGTATATGCATCAATAACATCCTTAAAAGAAACACCATATTTTTTCATGTAAGGAATACTTAATGCCCAATTGTGAAACGCACTACCAAAACACACGCTTCCATCTTGTACATTGACTTGCCATTTCTTGCCAAATTCATCTTCTGCAATTTCAACAATGAGTCTATTTACCTCATTAATTGTTTTGGTAAAACGCTCCATCATTGCTTCAGGCGTTAATTGTAATTCTTTAATGAGTCTGTCTGTTTTGTTAATGAACAAAACTGGTTTAACACGTTCTCGAAGAGCTTGCCGAAGAACCGTTTCAGTTTGTGGCATAATACCTTCAACAGCACAACAGACAACAACTGCACCATCAACAGCACGCATAGCACGTGTTACGTCACCGCCAAAATCAACGTGACCTGGCGTATCAATTAAATTGATTAAATAATCTTCACCACTTACCGTGTGCACCATAGAAACTGCCGCACTATCAATAGTAATACCTCGTTCTGCTTCATCATCATGAAAATCTAAAGCTACAGCCTTACCTGCAAGCTCTTCACTTAACATTCCTGCACCTGCTAAAAGGTTGTCAGAAAGTGTTGTTTTTCCGTGATCAATGTGAGCAGCAATTGCAATATTTCGAATTTTTTCTGGGTTTTTCATACCCGCCATCACTCTATCAACCATCTTTGCCATATTTATTCACCCCGCTCGTCAGCAGCGTATAAAATTTCAAAATCAATACGCGGATAAGAAAATAGTTCATCATCAGTAAAGAATCGAGCTAGTTCTTCTTTTGCAGCATCTTCTGAATCAGATGTATGCACCACATTTGATTGCACACTTAAGGAAAGGTCTCCTCGAATTGTTCCAGGAAGCGCTTTTGCTCCATGAGTTTCACCTGCAAGCGTTCGCACCACATTAATCGCATTTAATCCTTCAAGAGCTATAATGATTGTTGGAGATGCTTGCATGAATGATTTAATTCCTGGGAAAAAAGGTTTGTCTTTTAGGTGCGCATAATGCTTTTCTAATAACTCATCTTTTAGATGGAGCATTTTCATACCAGCAATTTGTAAACCTTTTTTTTCAAAACGACCAATAATTTCACCAACCAATGCTCGGTTAATACCGTCTGGTTTAATGATAACTAATGTTTTTTCAACTTTCATTGTTCTTATTCACCTTTCCACATGCGTTCTTCATCACTAAATCATAAATTATAATAAAAAAATTATTTCTTGTTTTTCTTTGTTGTCTGAAACAGTTTAGTCCAAGGAGTAATTCGAGATTTGAATCCTCGCTTGATTTGCGTGTTCTGACATTTAGAAGAACAAAAATAAAAGACGGTACCGTCTTTTTTTACATACATCTTACCGGTGCCTGGATTAATGCTTTTTCCACAGAAACTACAATCTACCATTTTTATTCACCTAAATGTTTCCCCGACCAGTTTTGTTCAAAGGCCGCGCTTCAATTTCAGTTTCTCGAAGCATTAACGTATCACCAATTTGAACTGGACCACGAACATTTCTACGTAAGATCTTGTTTTTATCTCGACCATCAAGGACTTTGCAACGAACTTGAATTGCTTCACCACGAGTACCCGTTCGACCAACAATTTCTTCAATTGTTGCGGGAACTGCGTGAGTAAACAAAGAGCCGCTACTAGCATCAGTTTTTTTTCCTGATTGCTTGCCTTTGTAGCCTTTAGTATTATCTGCCATATTATCTACCTTATTCTTCATCTGGTTTAAAATTTGCAATTAAATCTTTTGCTTCACCAGCATCAACAACTGCAATAGCTACACTTGGAACTGCTAAGCCTGCTGCAGTACCGAGTTCTTCACGTGAAGGTACAGTTGCGCAAGGAATACCTTTTTCTTTAGCAAGCATGGGAATATGCATGATAATTTCTTTAGGACTTACATCACTAGCAACTGCTACAAATGCGGCTTTACCACGCTCTATAGCTTTTGTTACTTCATTAGTTCCACGCTTAATTGCGCCAGTTTTTTTTGCAACTTCAATAATTTCATATGCTGCGTCACTCATTTTTTATAACCTCCAGATTGCTCTGGTTTGTCTTTCACCTGCGATTATGGTTATCGCGCTTTGAGAAGAAAACTTCACAATGCCTCCATCAGACTCCCACCGAAGCGATTTGTCTTCATCTTTCACAGGTACTATGTGTATATGAAAGGAAGCTAAGGCCATTTATAAATATATGTGTTTAAAGACTTTGATTATATACTGGATCTTGTCATATACTGCCTTGAAGAAAAGTTAAAAAATTCAAATTACAAAAATTATCTACTTCGTAGTAATCGTCTTGAATTTTGATAAAAACTAATTCTTGCAGCGCGAATTAAAAGCTCTTTGCAATAGAAAAAATTCGGGTAAAAACAATCCATTTGAAGAAACAAATTATGTTCGTACTAATTTCGTACACTATAAGGATGTGCAATTGTATCTGCTAAGCTAAGCGATGTACGCTCAACAGGAGGATACATATACGGTTGCATATATTCTTTAATTGAAAAATCTTCATTTTCTTTGAATTGCTCATACAATTTTTTTTGTCGAGAACACATAGGAATAAGTGTGGCTGCGGCCAAAATAAACGTTGCGGCTCGCAAGACAAAACCATTATTTTTAAAAATCCCCCTATATAATGCCTTATAGTATGAAGATCTTTCTTGTTTAGCTTCATTTACCGTTTTGCTAATTGCTTGTTGCCGTTCATACAGATGCTCTTGATTTTTAATAATTGCTTCAAGCAAATCTCTTTTAGGAACTTCTTGAGGAATAACATCATTAGGATTATCATTCACATAACTATCCCTATACAATTGTAATTGCTGAAGAGAATTAAACGAATTATTACATGGACTTTTTTCAAATTTTTTTACCATACAAGAAAAAGAAGAATGAACAAGTCTTCTTAAATATTTGCTCAGAAGTCTACAAAATCAACGCTATCAAAAAAGAAAGGTAAATTATGTGGTAAAAAACTAAGTATAGTTAATCATGAACTACGCCAAAAAACAGGAGATTTTAAAAATAAAAAATTATTTTGGTCTTTTCCCATGAACAAAAAAATACAATTAACACTAGACGATGTAACGCAATCAGACCGAATAGTTATTCCAATTCCTACAATAGTCTTTAATCGACAATTTAAATTAAACTGGAATACACCTGAAAAATTTCTTTATAAGGCAAAGAACCAATGGAAACATGATTTTTATGACTACGTATATCAACTTGATAACTCAACTGAGCGAAACCAATTAGAAAGTAAATATTTCAATGTACCAAGCGCAGAAAAAAGAAAATTCATTAAAGGAATGTCGCCAGAAGAAAACCATCACAGAAAAAGATGCCCTGGAGAAATAATCTTACCAGAACAATGGGAATACCACGTTAACGAAAATAGTACCGGAATTCCTCAAGACATCTATATACAAAACGCACAAGAACGAGAAGTGCAAGGAATGATTTCTCAAAGCGAAACAATCACCCACCCATATAGTAAAGAAAGTATGGCTCCAGAAAAACTTCTTTTACTTGCAAACCAAGATCCAGTGCGAGGACTTCCTGAAAGTCACGTTGTACTCCCCATCTTTAAAGAACATCCAGAATATAAATTTAAAGACAGAGGAGTTGCTCGTTTATTAGAAACAATAACACTAGGTTATGTAAACGCAATTCTTCAGCAAATGCAAGAATAGAAAAATTATCTTGGGAAGTTTTATATAGCACCGGCTTGCTGAAAAGTAGTATGATTACAACTCCATTATGGCTCCTTCATGGCACAATACTTCTTGCTCTTGTTATTGGCAGCATTACTGACCTAAAAAAACGAGAAGTTCCAGACACATTAAATTATGGCCTCATGGGTGTTGGTGTTGTTAGCGGCATCATCTTAAGTATTCTTAATCATAGTATTTGGCCAAGCCTCTCAGCAATCAGTGGTCTGTTTATGGGATATCTGATTGGCGCGCTCATGTATTATACCGGACAGTGGGGAGGAGGAGATGCAAAAATGCTTATGGGCATTGGCGCAATGCAAGGTCTTTTTATACCGGTAGTCAGTGTGTCTGCGTTTGGGGAACTGTTCTCTGGCGCACCTATTTTTATTACCACCATATTTACTATTTTTGTTGCGGGAGCAATATATGGTATTCTTTACACCATGTATCTTGCACTTACCCATTGGAAAGTATTTAAACACGCATTTACCAAAAAAATCCGTGAACCAAAAATCGTAAAAAGACGCTATCTTATTACTGGTAGTGTGGTTGGAGGACTCATCCTCATCTTCATCATACCCGAAACATTTTTCAAAATTAGCATAGGACTTATTGTATTCACCGTCTTTTTTGGACATTACCTTATGCTCATTGGAAAAATTGTAGAAGAACAACTCATGATTACATCCATGCACGTAAGCAAAATAACGGAAGGAGAATGGATAAAAAAAGAAGTAAAAATAAAAGGCAACATTATCTGCGGACCAAAAGATAAACTCGGCATTTCCACCAAACAAATTGCAGAGCTTAAAAAACATGGTGTAAAAACAGTTACCATTAAACAAGGCGTGCCATTTATCCCGGGATTCTTACTCGGCTATATCATTATTATGTTTGTTGGTAACTGGGTTAATTATTTAATTATTTTCTGATATATATCTAGAAATCTTATTTTCTAAACGATTCGAAAGGTTGGTGTAACGGTCAAGAAGATAATCATAATCAGGTTTAATTTTATTAAATTCATCAGCAATCAATTCTAAAGATTGGTTTTCTTTTTTTATATCTGTGATTACAAGTTCTAATGAATCAATGGATTTATAAAGATTATCAATAGTTGAAAGATAATGGTTTTCTTTATCCTTGTAAAAAGAAATTTTCTTTAATAAATCTTCTCTTGACTGTGAAATTGTCGGCACAGATTTCTTTGAGCCATTCAAGTGATACGGAGTGGGTTTTTTTGTCACATCCGTTTTTTGTACTACTGATTGCGAATCTTTTTTAGAATCACGTTGAGAATAATTTCCAACTTTACAACTCCCTAAACCTATCGTTGCAACGGCCATTATAGCAATTAAATTTTTTGTTCTCATAATAAGACACCTCCAAAACGTCTTATCAAGAATAATAACAAAAGTTCAATTTATAATCGACTCAACAAAAACCGAAATATTTTCAGAACACTAAGGGGTTCGCCGAAGACTTTTCAATAAATAATTAACTTTACTATCTTCAGATTCTCTTAACTCCTTTGCAGGAGCAGAATTTTGACTATTTGATTCACTTGCTTTTTTTGCAGCCAGAGGATTTTTTTTAGCCCAAAGAAGTTCGTCAACTTTATCTTTAATAGTTTTACTCAATTCATCAAGCTCTGAGGGATTACCTTGTACTGGTTGCCACAAGAAATTTAATCCATCATTTTCCATACGAGGAACAACATCAATAGCAACACCTTTACCAAAATCAGAGAATAATATGTTTGTGCCATCCGCACCTAATAACTCAAAACCTGCAGTTGCAGCATATGACGCGCCATAAAATAATTCAATAAATTCAACTTCTGATAAATCTTCAAATGAGTTAACTTCTTTAGCAGGCACAACTTGGATGTGACCTTTGCTTGCAGGAGGCATGACAAGATTAAGTTTGATAAAATTGTCAGTAAATAATTCCTTACTCATCGCGTTCCCCCTCTACCGGATTTTTTTGCGATTCAATATCTTCTGAGTAATTTTTAATTTCTGCTTTTCGTAATTTTTCTGCAAGCTTATCAAGACTAATATCCTCAAAAATTGGTTTGATATCTTCACGCATACTTAAAAGTTCTTTAAACTTAATAATATCATTCATAAACAATTCTTTTGCTTTTGGCTTCTTATTAAAATAAGCAAACACTTTTTCTCGCTGCGCAAGAGGATCTTGACCTAAGAACACTTCAGGCAAGGTATCCGATGACAGTGTTTGGGTGTTTTGCGATTCAGTACTTTCTTCTTGTACTCCTTGGTCTGGTTGGTCTAGTTGTGCTAGTTTTTCTGGGTGTGCTTGTCGTGCTTTTTGTTCTGTTTGTGTAGGAATCTGGTTAAGATTCTTAGATAAAGCATCAATATCAACACCGCGAAATAATTCTTCAACTTGAGGATTTTGCTTTATTGTTTGTTTGAACTCATCAGGATTATTTTTGAGAAGATCTTTTACATCAGGATTTTCTTCAATCATTTTTGCAATGTGTTCTCGTTTTGCCGCCATGACTTGTTCGGGCGACGTAGCAGCAATCGACGAATCAGCGTTCTGATTTTCTGGCAAGTTTGTCTTTGTTTGTCGCCCTTCACGTTGAGCGTGATTACGCAACATAATAGTTAAGTTATTTTGTAGTGATGCAGCGATAGTTTCTTGCTCAGCAATTAACGCATCATTTATTGGAATAGCAAAACTGGGAATAGAAGCTTCATCAGAAGGGATAATATGGAACAAAAAATGCGGCGATTGTTGACCAGCAACAGCACCATTTGCAATAAAAATAGAAACACCACTAGTTAACATCACTTGTTTAGCAGCCTTAGCCAACGTTTTTGTTGTTACAAACAATTTTTTGAAAACAGGCGGCGGGACTAAAGGCAATATGGGTATATGCTCTTTGGGCAAAATAAGAATATGACCCTTACTTGCAGGATTAATATCAAGAATTGCTAAAATTTCATCGTCTTCATAAATTTTTTTAGAAGGAATTTCTCCTTTTACAATTTTACAAAAAGGACAATTCTGCTTTTGGAGCTCAGCGATTTCTTCAGGACTCATTTTTTCGAGCTCTTCTTGCGTTACCATGTAAAACATATCAAAAAGAATACTATATAAAACTGTCTTTTCCTTTGAATACTCAAAAAGAATTATGGCCTGTTTAGCGTAAGTAATAACAATCATAAAACACATAGTTTTTCATAGTAATACGAGAAAATGTGTTTCGCGTATTTTCCAGTGAAAGCGGCAGTTTCAGAGCCTCTTTTGCAGGTCTAAAAAACATATAGAACGCAACGTTTATATAGGGTTAGTCTTTCCATTAGACTACAAAAAACAAGTAAAAAAATTATAGAAAAATAAGGGAAAAATCATATTCTCAACCCAATAATATAATAATCCACAATTGATGTAACATGGCAGAAGAAGCTCAATACGGCGCAGGAAATATCACTGTTTTAAGCGGCCTTGATGCAGTACGAAAACGACCAGGCATGTATATCGGATCAACAGGTCCTCGCGGACTTCACCATCTCGTTTACGAAGTTGTTGATAATTCTATTGATGAAGCAATGGCAGGACATTGCACTAGCATTTATGTTACCATAAATAAAGATGGATCGCTCACCGTTGCAGATGATGGTCGAGGAATTCCAACAGACATGCATCCGCAATTTAATATTTCTGCACTTGAAGTGGCTATGACAAAACTTCACGCGGGAGGAAAATTTGACAAAGACAGCTACAAAGTTTCAGGAGGATTACATGGCGTCGGTGTAAGTTGTGTAAACGCACTCTCCATAAAATTAATTGCTGAAGTTCATCGAAACGGAAAAATATACACCCAAACATATACAAGAGGAACGCCTCAAGGACCACTTAAAATAATAGGTGAGACAACTAAACGAGGAACAATCATAACATTTTATCCTGATGAAGAAATATTTCAAGAAACAAGAACCTTTTCATTTGATACTCTCGCAAATAGACTTCGAGAACTCGCCTTCCTTAACAAAGGTATCCGAATAAACATTATTGATAAACGAGATGAAACAAATAAAGAAAAAGATTTCTATTTTGAAGGTGGTATCAAAAGTTTTGTTGAATATCTTAATAAAAAATCAGAACCAATAGATGGTGTTATCTATTTAGAAAAAGCAAAAGACAATATTGAATTAGAAATTGCCATGCAATATACTACTGGCTACTCGGAAAATTTCTTCTCATTTGTAAATAATATTAACACTTATGAAGGCGGAACACATGTAAGTGGATTTAAGACCGCATTAACAAGAGTATTTAATCAATACGCCGAAAAAAATCTTAATGGTAATGGAAAAGGCGCTAAAGGAAAAACAGAAGTAAAACTTTCTAGCGAAGACGTACGAGAAGGATTAACTTGCATTCTTGCTGTTCGAATTCCAGAACCCCAATTTGAAGGACAAACAAAAACAAAACTCGGCAATAGCGAAGTAAAAGGAATTGTTGACTCTATGATAACACAGGGACTCAGTACATTTCTTGAAGAAAATCCAAAAGTAGCACGAGCAATTATTGAAAAAAGTTTTTTAGCAGCAAAAGCAAGAGAAGCAGCACGAAAAGCAAGAGAACTCACACGAAGAAAAAGTGTTCTTGAAAGCAGCACGCTTCCAGGTAAACTTGCAGATTGCTCTGAGCGAGACCCAACCAAAACAGAAATGTATATTGTCGAAGGAGATAGCGCTGGTGGAAGCGCAAAGCAAGGACGTGATCGAGGATTTCAAGCAATCCTACCACTACGTGGAAAAATTATTAACGTAGAAAAAGCACGCCTTGCAAAAATGCTTGCAAATAATGAAATTGTAGCTATGATTACTGCACTTGGTACCGGCATTGGCGATGAATTCATTTTAGAAAAACTACGCTATCATAAAATTATTATTATGACTGATTCGGATGTAGATGGTAGTCACATCGCAACACTAATCCTCACATTCTTTTTTCGTTACATGAAAGAACTCATCGAAGCAGGACATGTTTATTTAGCTCTTCCTCCATTGTATAAACTTCAACGAGGCAAAGAAAAAATATACGTGCAAAACGATGATGAACGAGATAAACAACTTAAAATCATGGGTGAGAATGTTAATATCCAACGATACAAAGGTCTTGGTGAAATGAACCCTGACCAACTCTGGGAAACAACCATGAACCCCGATAGTCGAACACTAAAACAAATTACTATTGAAGACGCAATAGAAGCTGATCAAACATTCTCCATGCTCATGGGCGATGAAGTAGAACCTCGACGACTCTTCATTGAACAAAACGCTCACAAAGTTGAAAATTTAGATATTTAAAATTCATATTCTTTTTTCTTGTAAAAATAAAAAAATTATTTACTAAACAATTCATTATTTTCATTTCTGAGATATTCCATAATTGTAAAAGGAATGTTCCACTGAAATGAAGTGGGGACGTAATCAACATCCAACTCTTTGGCCTGCGTCATAGAACCATCATAACCAGAACCATACATTGCTAACGTAATGTCAGGAAATTGTTCTTTGACTTGCCGCGCTAATTGCAGACCTTGCATAAACTCTGTTGGCGCTCGCTTTCGGTTTTGAAAATAATCTAAACCCTCATAATCGCAGAAAGGTAATTCTGCTAGAGGCATCTTATCATCTTCATAACGATACGATGGTGCCGCAATAAGATGGCTTACAGGCGATTCTAAGCGATGAGCGTTCTTCTCCAGAAAATCCATTGCATTACTTGCACTAGGAGCTACATAACATTCTTTAAAACCAACAAATGTTATACCTTGATTAAGCCATAGACTTACTTCTCGTGGCAAACCAACAGCCAACACAGATTTATTTGGCTTGTACTGTGAAAGTTTGTTCATATCAACTATTGTTTTTTGTAATGTCATTTTCTTTACCTCGTTTAATAGAGTTAGTTGTTATTACTTAGTAGTGTTTTTGACTATTTAAAGATATGTGGGAGATTTTCACCCACAAAACTTATATACTTCCACAACCCCATTCTCATCGTGAGAGACGAACTACAAGCCATTGGCTTTGATGAAAAAGAAACAGACATTTACCTTGCCTTGCTTCGCTACGAACGAGCAAGCGTTACCGAACTACTGAAAGTGACTAATATCGAGCGACGAACCATTTATGACGTGCTTGAGCGACTCATACAACAAGGACGAGCAAGTTATTTTCACGAAAACAACACCCGCATGTATCAAGCAACTGCGCCAGAAGTAGTCCTTGAAGACCTAAAACAAAAAGAACAAGAGTTTGAGAAAGTTATTCCTCAACTTAAAGAACTAGTAGAAACAACTCAAGAAATCAAAGTAGAAATCCTCAAAGGGACACAAGGATTACAAACAATATTTATGGATATGATAACCAATAAATTAGAACACTACGCCTTCGGCGATATTAGTCCATTCATCTATGAAGAAACATATAAAAAAATTGTTAATAAAGCACTTCAAGAACTCGAGCGACTCGGCATAGGAGAAAAAATCATTTATGCACAAGGAGATCCAATTACAACCATAACTACAGGAGAATATCGTGCAATCGATAAAAAGCTCATCACACCAACACCAACAATACTTTATGGAAACACAGTCATACAATTTCTCACTGCAGAACCACTCACCATCATCAAAATAACCAGTAAAGATATAGCAACAACACATAAACAATATTTTAATTATTTTTGGAAATTAGCACAAGAAAACAAACCAAAAGTGAAATCAAAAAAATAAATTAAAACAAACTCTCGGAGGAGAATACCATGAAAACAGATGCATTCAAAAAAAACTTTTTTACCGGATTTGTAGCACTCTTACCTATTGCATTATTACTGCTTGTACTTACCTGGCTGTATCGCATCGTGGTGAGTTTTGTTGCACCAGTCGGCGCAGTCACTGGCACACCCATATGGCTTACCATTATCATCTCACTAGTAGGTGTAGCACTCATCGTCTTCTTAGTTGGCGTTGCTGTTCGCACAAAACTGGGCAGTTGGTTTTTCAAACAAACAGAACGATATATTCTAGCATACATCCCCGGATATAACGCCATTAAAAACCTTATCGAACCATTTGTCGGCGGCGCGTTTAAAGAATCACTACAATCAGCAGTAGTTGTTGATATCTTTGGCACAGGAACACTCATGATGGGATTTATCACCAATACAACACCAGAAAAAAATCTTACAACAGTATTTATTCCGACGGGACCAAACCCTGCATCAGGCAACATCTATCACGTACCCAATAAACGAGTATTCCCCGTGAACACGCGAGTTGATACGATGCTTAAAACAGTCGTTTCTGTTGGGAACAACTCAAACAAAATACTTACCAAAATGCAAAAATAAGGCCTAATCTTTATAAAGAAACAGCTCTTTTCAGAAGAAAATGGTACTTGATAAACTCGGAGAATCGCTTAGAAACAGCCTTGCTAAAGTAGGCAAGGGACTCTTCGTTGACGAGAAGGTCGTTAATGAACTCGTCAAAGACATACAACGAGCACTCCTCCAAGCAGACGTGAATGTCAAACTCGTTTTTAACGTCGGAAAAAATATCAAGGCACGCATGCTGGATGAAAAAACACCAGTAAAACTTTCTAAAAAAGAACATCTCATTAACATCGTTTATGAAGAATTAGTCGCGCTTGTTGGAAAAGGCGATTCCACTATTGATGTCAAGTCTAAGACACGAAGCAACGAAGCTCTTGGTACGACTAAGGCCGAGCCTTTTACCATCATGCTAGTTGGTTTATTTGGAAACGGTAAAACAACAACAGCAGGAAAGCTTGCAAACTACTACAAGAAACGAAGCATAAAAGTTGCACTGCTTTCCACAGACACGTGGCGACCAGCAGCATACGAGCAACTCAAACAAATAGGCGACTCCATTAAGGTTCCGGTTTTTGGGAAGCCAGAGCTTGGCGATCCTGCAAAAATCTACAATCACTTCAAACAAGAACTAGCAACATATGATTTAGTTATCGTTGATACTGCGGGACGAGACGCACTCAATGACGAACTTATCGAAGAATTAAACGATATTAACACAACAGTTGCAGCTGATGAAACACTTCTTGTTATTAACGCAGATATCGGCCAAAGTGCACAAGCACAAGCACAAGCATTTCATGATACATGCAATGTCACAGGCGTTGTTTTAACAAAACTAGATGGTACAGCAAAAGGTGGAGGCGCATTAGTTGCATGCGCAGTTACAGGAACACCAATTAAATTCATTGGCGTTGGCGAGAAAATTGACGCGCTAGAAACATTTAAACCAGAAGGGTTTATTGGACGACTCCTCGGCATGGGCGATTTAGAAGCACTTCTTGAAAAAGCAAAAGAAGCAATGGATGAAGAGCAAGCACAAGACCTTGGCAGAAAATTCCTCAAAGGAGATTTTAACCTGATTGATTTATACGAACAAATGAAGTCAGTAAAAAAAATGGGTTCGCTTTCTAAACTCACCTCGATGATTCCAGGATTTAGCAATATGAACATTCCAAAAGACATGCTCGAAGGACAAGAAGAAAAAATGGACAATTGGAAAATACTTATGAACTCCATGACCAAATCAGAACTTGAAGATCCCGACATTATCCGAGGTTCGCGCCTTGATAGAATCGCCGAAGGTAGTGGTGTTGACATTAAAGATCTTCGACTCCTTCTTAAACAATACAAACAAAGTAAGAAAATGATGAAAATGATGAAAGGCGGCACGGGTAGCGAGAAAGACATGCAGAAAATGATGCAAAAGATGCAAGGTGGCGGCAGAAAACAAGTCAAATTAAAGTAAGCCTGTTAGTATAATAAATCATATAATATATACTTTTTGCATAACCACATAATTATTTAGTCATGCATACTTTTTCTTTTAGTTCCACATTAGTTTCTAAGAATTAAAAAAAACCAGCAAAAATAAATATACTGACTGATTGTATTGATTTATTAAGAATAAAAAAGCAGTCAGATAGTGTCCAAGGCATCGCGTGGTTGTGAAAAGGGTGTGTGAGGTGTGTTTTGGAAGTGAGAACATACGTTGCTTGGACACCTCCAACTATATCACTGTATGGTGGTACTAATATATAAATGTTTCGTTTTTTTGATTACTTCATAGTAACAACAAACAATGGTTCCGGTGATTTATTTATAAATAACTCCTCATTTCTCCCCATTATGAAACTTTACGACTGGCAACAAGAAGCACTTACCACACTCAAACAACACGATTACAACGGCATACTTAAAGTAGCTAGCGGCAAGGGAAAAACAGTGCTCGCACTCACCATTATTGACGCAATCCTTGCGATGAAACAAGAAGGAAAAGCGCTCGTCATCGTACCCACTATTAATTTGATGAAACAGTGGAGCGAGGAAGCTAGGAAATTCTATCCCCAATACACCACCTCATTTTATTATGGACAAGAAAAAAATGAATCAGGAGAAATTGTTATTGCAGTTATTAACAGCGCAGCAAAAATGGAGCTTAATTGCGAGTACGATATTAAAGTCTTAGATGAAATTCATCATTACGGAGCAGAACTTTATCAAAGCATTTTTAGTTTACCCACCCCGCGCACCATTGGTCTTTCAGCAACACCAGAACGAGAAGATGATGGAGACCTTGCCATTCGCTACGGTGCTGGTAAAATAGTTTACGCATTATCTAACCTGAAAGAATTGCGTGAACGATTCAGCCTGTGGACTATTCGCGTTCCATTCACACTTGATGAATATCAACATTATACTGATTTACAAAACGAATTCTATAAACTACTGCATCTTTCAGGAATTAAACACGGCCAAATAGAATATCAAGCGAAACGAGGAAACAAATACGCATTACATATTCTTAAAATTTGGTCTAAACAAACGTATCTACGAACTAACGCACGAAATAAAGTGTTTGTAATTAAAAATATTTTATCTAATGAACAAGAAAATAAAACAATTATTTTTTCTGAAAGTATAGAATTTACCGAAACACTCCATCAAGCAATTCCAAAAAGTATTATTGTGCATAGTAAACTATCTAAAAAAGAAGTCTTAAACAGACTTGCAGTGTTCAGGGAGCAAGAGACGGGTGTGTTAATTGCGCCAAAAATGATTGATGAGGGATACGATGTTCCTGATGCAAACGTTGCAATTATTGCAAGCTTTACTCGAAGCGCCCGACAAATGATACAACGCGACGGACGATTACTTCGTAAAAATGATTATGTTCGTCGCTATACATTACTTATTGAAGGAATAGAGGAAGAAAAGTTTTTTACTATACTACGGAAGACAGGAACGACAGATATTGCGTTTGCAGGCGAGTGGCTACGATGGAATAATGGCTTTATTGATGATAATGATGCAAAAATACATTTGAAAACATTTCTCTCGCATAGCAGTCACGAAAGCTTCGAACAATGGCTGTTTAAGAAATTAGATATGGCGTCAGCAAAACAGCAATTAGATTCTGAGTTTTATACAATGCATCATGACAGTATTGAAAGGCTTTTTAATGAGAATCCTGACCGTTGGCCCAATTTGCAGAAGCGAGTGGAGCAAGAAGAGGAAGGGCGAGAAATAACCCATCATTATTCTGTCCAAGAATCTGAAGAACTCAAAGAACAACTGCGAAAAGTACGGATTCGGTTGTTTTTACCTGATGAATTCTTCCTCACAATTATGAGGTATCTAGATGGTGAGCCAATGGTCTTAGATGAAGACACAAAAAAAGGAATTCTGAGCTTGACAAGACATGATGAGAAGCCTCCAGCATGGCCTGAAGAACTTTATGAGGCTTTAAAAATACTTTCAGAAAAGATATAAAGAAGGTTTGTTTTTAAAATAAAATGACTAAGGAAATTAGTATTAATACTTTAATAGAATACTTTGAATCCAAGTCCAACAAATTACAATGGGCATATAGTCAAAAAGAAACCAACACCCAGAATCAAAACAATAAGTTTATTACAACAATCCAACTAATACTAACAACAATAGTTCTAATTATTACTGTTGCAAATCTTTTATTAACACCTATTTCAAATTATTATACAGGAACACTTATCCAAAACCAAGATTCTATGACTAATTTAGCAGCTGGAAGTCTTAACAACATAACTAAACAACTACTCAATGCAACCATGTCTAGTTATGAAATAGCCAAAGAAGGATTTGTTAAACAAACAAACACAACAAGAATGATTTTCTTTGGTTTGTGTATATTTGTTGTTTTAATATTATTAATACTTATTTATTTAACGTATTATGGGAATAAAAAAATAATAGAAGAAGAAATAACCCAAGAATTAAATGACATACTAAATATATTAACACATTTACATTTGATTAAAATTAAACTGGGCAATATAATTAAAAATAAAGATATTATAGAACTCATTGAGCCATTTTATATTTCTACGCAAGATTACTTGGTTAGAACTAGAAAAACAACAGAAATAATCCTAAGAAAAAAGTAAAAAAATTATTCCTTCTTCTCTTTTTCTTTCTCTTCAACTTCTGGCTTCATAGTTGGAAAGAAAATAATGTCCCTGATGGATTCTTGGCCGAGCAAAATCATAATCATTCTATCAATACCAATACCAATACCACCAGTTGGCGGCATACCAGTTTCAATTGCATGGAGAAAACTTTCATCAAGAGGATTAGCTTCTTCATCACCAGCATTCAATTGTCGCTGCTGATCTTCAAAAAGTCTTCGTTGCTCAACAGGATCATTTAATTCACTATAAGCATTACCTAACTCAACACCCATACATAAAGGCTCGAACTGCTCAATAAGCCGCTCATCTCCTTCACGTAATTTTTTACAAAGCGGTGTTGATTCTCGAGGATAATGTGTAATAAATGTCGGATTAATATATTTGTCTTCGCAGAAATGCTCAAAAATAGCTAAGACCATATTACCCCAATTCTTCTCTTTTTCAAAATCAATAAGATTTTTATCGATAACATCTTGAAGATCATCAACTGATGCAGTGCTCGCATCAATACCTGCATGTTCTTTAATTGCGTCAAGCATAGGAACTCGAGCCCAAGGTTTAGCAACATCAACTTCTTTGCCCTTGAAAGTCACTTTTGTTGTTCCTAAAACTTTCTTTGCAACAAATTCATACATAGACTCCATTAAATCCATCATGTCATTATAATCAGCATACGCTTGATATGCTTCAAGCATAGTGAACTCTGGATTATGCGTTGTGTCAATACCTTCATTTCGAAAATTTTTGTTAATATCAAAAACTTTCTCAAAACCACCAACGATGAGTTTTTTAAGATATAACTCAGGACTAATTCGAAGATACATATCCATATCTAATTCATTGTGATGCGTCATAAAAGGTTTTGCAGCAGCCCCACCATATTGTGTTTGGAGAATTGGCGTTTCCACTTCTAAAAAACCACGCTGTATCATAAACTCCCGAATAGCCTGCATAATTTTTAATCGTTTGACGAAAACTTCTTTACTTTCAGGATTAGTAATTAAATCAAGATGACGCTTTCTATATTTGAGTTCAGTGTCCTTTAGACCATGATGTTTTTCAGGAAGAGATTCGATTGCTTTACACAAAAGCGTAACAGCTTTAGCATAAACACTAATCTCGCCAGTTTTAGTGGTGAAGACATCACCCTCAATTCCTAAAATATCACCCAAGTCAAGTTTTTTTATGATGAAATAATTTTCTTCACCAACATCATCTTTTCGAATGTACGCTTGAATTCTCCCTTCACCATCTTGCAGTGTGAGAAAAGTTGCTTTCCCCATGTTTCGAAGAAGCACAACACGGCCAGCTACTTTCTCTTTGGCAGAGGTTTTAGATTCAGGAGCGAGGTCTTTATGTTCTTCTTTAATTTGAGCGGACTTCTTACCAGGTTTGAAAAGATGCGGATACGGCTCAACGCCAGCCTGCCGAAGCTCATTAAGTTTTCTGACTCGTTCCTCTTTAAGTCTATTTTCTTCTACCATAACACTTGCAAAAGAGGATTGAATTTATAAATATTGGGGGTTTGGAGGCTCTAGAAAGTTTAAATTAAGATTTCATAACGATTATCGCCATAAGTAACATAAAAATCAGGATTATTTAATTTTGTCCAATAATCACCACTCGCTCGAATAATTTCATTTCCATACTTATCTCTAATTTTTGAATGAGTTCCTTCTTCAAGACCTTTAATAGCTTCTTGATAGAACTGAACAATATCAGTATAAGATTTTCCTTCAGAAACAGGAATTATTATTGGAATAGATTCTAATCTTCCAACATCCACATAGTTTCCATCACTTTGACCTATTTGAGTACTTTCAGTTGATTCAACAAAACAATAACCAGAAGTTCTAAAACTAAATTCCTTAGGACAAGATATTCCTGCAATAGCATGATTCTCTTCTGGGAAAATTATATATGCTGAACCAAAACCTAACTCCCTTAGTAACATCACAATAAGTTCTGATTTCTCGCCGCAAATACCTGTATAATCAAATAAAACTTCATAAGGATAACGTTCTACATGGGTTTCAAAAGTTTCTATTGCATAATTATCATAGGGAATCATTTGTACTAAAGTTATTGCAATTCTTGCTTGCTCTTGGGAGTCATTAGATAATAATTTAATCTTTTCAGCAAGAACTTTCACTTCAACCAATTGATTAGGCTCATCAATCGTTTTGAAAAGAAAATCTCTCTCCGTTGGAGGGGAATCATCAGAATCGTAATAAATCAATCGTTCCAATGAAAATAAGTACGAATCTAAATCCGAATAAACATCCAAAGTGAGTCGCTCTCGCGTTCCAACTACACCAGTTCTACAAAACGAAAAATTTCTAGTTATAGAATCTCCAAGAGAATAATTAAATAAATTTGATTTTGTATTTATTTTTTGTTCAATCTCTTTTTGATCTAAATAATCAGACATGTCATTATTTGAAAATTCAAATTCCACAGAATCATAAACTGAATAATCTTCATCCACAATATACTCGAATGAGTAATTATCTCCTCTGAAAAAAGTTTCTAATCGTATAACGCCCAAATCAAGATTTGTAGAAGGAACTGTCAACAAACCATCTTCAAGAAAACCTAAACTAACATTGTTCATGAAAACTTCACCTAAAGCACCAATTCTTGACTCTGAATGAATGAAAAAAAGCTCTGTTTGATATTCAGATTCATAGTTTAAATCACAAGAAGTGAAAAGCAAGAGTGGTACAAATAAAACAAATAAAAGACGAATCATACTAATTTAAAGTCAAAATAATTTATAAATATGGATTGTTTGGAGGCTCTAGAAGACCTATTAGCACAAGATTTTATAAATAAAGCACAGATAGAGAAGTTCTGAATGGTTAACACAATAGAAATTACTGAAGCTCTAAAATTACCTAGTGAAGATGTTGTTTTTGTGGATACTCGCAGTCCAAAAGAATTTGCTGAAGATAATATCCCCGGAGCAATTAACATTCCTATTTTTTCTAATGAAGAACGAGCAATAATTGGAACGCTTTACAAGAACAATCAAGTAGAGGCATATCAGCAAGGATTTGGTATTTATAATAGTAAAATTCTAGATTTTATTGAACAATTTAAACAAATACCTCTTGAGAAAAAAATAATTATTTATTGTTGGCGAGGAGGAATGCGCTCAAAAACAATAGCAGAACTTATTGCGTCAAAACGAACAAACGTCTACCAACTTATCGGCGGATATAAACAATTTCGAGCAGTAGTACGTGAAGAGTTAAAAAATTACGAGCCTCCATTTACATTCATTGTTTTGCAAGGACTTGCAGGATGTGGAAAAACAGATTTAATCAAAAAGTTATTTCCTACAATAAATTTAGAAGGATACGCACATCATAGAAGTTCGCTCTTTGGCGCATTAGGATTAAAACCAGTAAGTCAAAAAATGTTTGAAAGTAGACTCTGGAAAAAACTTCACGAGTTAGAAAGCGAGAAAATAGTTTTTATTGAAGGAGAAGCAAAAAAAATTGGCGATATTTTTGTCCCAGAAAAAATATATGAAACCATGCAAACAGCACCAACAGTCAATATTACTGCAAGCATAACAACACGAAGCAAACGAATAGTGCAAGATTATTTCACCCATAATGAAGATGAAGAAATCAAAAAAATCATTATGAAGCTCAAAGTTTATTTAAGTACTAAACGCTGCGAAGAATTATGTGCACTTGTTGATGAAAAGAAATACAAGCAGCTTGCAGAAGCACTTCTTATAGAGCATTACGATAAACAATACAAACATGCATTAACAGAGCAAAAGTATATTGCAGAAATATGTAGTGATAATATTGATGCCGCGGTAAAAGAATTAGAACAAATAAAAGCGAATTAATCCTTTTACAAAAATTTTCTAAAAAGAAAATAAGTCCCCTCCGAGAAACCGCCCAAGGCGATAATCTTCGCAGTAAGCCCCTCTCAAGGTAAAAACCCCTAATTCTAAAGATTCTCTAAGAAGGGTAGAAGGGAGAGTGGTTTATAAAGGTAGATGCGAAATTATCCTAAAATAAGAATAAAGCTTAATTATAACTCACACCTAGAAGCAGTTACAAACAATCATTTCAATAACAAAGAGCATACGCAATACAAATATCACTTGCCCTCGACAATATAAAAGAGGTCAAAAAAAATAAAAAAAATAAGTTGATTTATTATTTGAAAGGAGATTCTAATAATTTCAAGGAAGAAGTTCCAAAATCAATCTCCGCTAAAGCACCAAGAGGTAAAATTATTTGAGGATCAGTATGACCAAAATCAACATTAATTATCAAAGGTAAATCAGCCTTATTAAATTCTTTTAAAACTTTAAGAATAGTTTCTTTTAATTCAATTTTCTCATCATCAGAAAATCCTTTGGGTCTGCCAAACATCAAACCATTAATTTTATCAAAAACACCTTGAATTCCATAATTCCTTAACCAATATTCAATATATTTTGGCGAAGGCACATCTTCAGAAGTTTCAAAAAATAAAATTTTATCATTCCAAAAGTTAGCATCTGGCCAAAAAGTTGTTCCCTTGAGAAACTCTAAAACCTCAATACAACCCCCAAATAAAGTGCCTTGAACAATGCCATCGCCCTGTACAAAATTAAATTTTTCAACATTATCAATATAACCAGTATTTTTTTTAGTTAGATTTTCAGGATCAGCCCAGCTCAAATAATTGTTTACATATCGTTTAAAAGGAACATAAGAAAATGTTTCCCATTCACCAAATAAAAATGAATCAACATGCTCAATAAAATCACTCTCCAAAGAATGAGATTCCGCAAACCCAGCCATAACAGAAGGACCATTAAAAGTTACCAAACCTAACTGATTTAGAAAAATATTGAAAACTGAAGTATCTGAATAACCCATAAAAAACTTAGGATTCTTTATGAAAATATCTTTATTCAAATGAGGTAATACCCGAACACCATCACTACCACCAATTATTGAAATTATTCCTTTTACAGCAGGATCTAAAAATTGATTATGTAAATCTTCAGCTCTTTTTTCTGGTGAAGCATGCAATTCAGCATCAGTCAAACTTAAAGTATTTCCTCGCTTAACTTTAAAGCCAAATTCGTCTTCTAAACGACGAATTCCTAAGTCAACGATATGAGGAAAATGATCATGACCTCCCCAAGATAAAGCAACAACAGCAATCAAATCACCTTTTTTCAGTTTTGATGGTTTTTTCATATAACAGCAGAAATAAAACTACCTTAAATAAGTTTCCTTTAGAACTTGATAAAAAGTTATTACTTTAGCAAATGAATGCATAACCAATTAAGTTTTTAAATAAGCTCAAACTTATAAAGATTTAAAGGTTAAAACACATAATGACAGATAAAAAAGACAATAACAACATCAAAAGCTTAAGTTATACTGATTTTATTAGTTTTATTAAAGAAGAAAACCGACCTTCAGGCGGGAAAAATACTGTTCGAGAAATACTAAAAAATACATTTAGTTCAAAAGAAACTAAAGTCCTTGAAGTAGGATGTACAAATGGATTCTCGAGTCTTGAAATTGCTAGAACAATAAAATGTCAAGTAGTTGGAATTGACATCAACAAAGAATCAATAAAATTAGCAAATAAAAGAAAAAACAAAGATGCGACAATTAGCAATCTAGTCACATTCAAGGAAGCAAGTGCATATGACATTCCTTTCAAAGACGAATCATTCGATTTACTCTTTTGTGGAAATGCAACATCATTTATGGATGAGAAAGAAAAAGCAATAAAAGAATATAAAAGAGTAGTAAAACAATGGGGTTTTATAGCAACAAGTCCAATCTTCTACGTAAAAGAAACTCCTAATGAGATTATAGAAGCAACAAGCAAAGAAATTAATGGAAGCATAAAAAAATACACTAAAAAAGATTGGAAAGACATGTTTGAAGAAAAAGGATTTGAAATATATTATTCAAAAGATTACGAGTTCAAATTTCTAAGTGAAACGGATCTAGAAGAGTATGTAAGTTATTTTCTAAAAAAAGAACACATAAAAAATCTTTCGAAAGAACAACAGAATCAAATATACAATAGATGGAAAAAAACAATTTCAATATTCAATGAAAACTTAAAATATACAAATTTTTCCATAATGATATTAAGAAAACGATTCGAAAAAGAAGAACCAGAAGCATTTCTAGCTAAAGAGATTAAGTAAAAATGGTAAGACCATACAAAACAGACGGAAAAGAAGTAAAATATGTTGGAAACAAGATATTCGCTGAAATAAAAGATATACTAAACAAAAAATATAGTGTTACAGAATTAGAGAACAGAGTGCATTCATTTGATGAAGAACCTTTTTGGGAACACATAGCCAAGATAAACGATAGAATATTCATTTCCACAACAGAATATTTTACTGAACTAAAAGCAATGTTCACATTATTACCCTTAACAACCAGAATGATCTCATCACCAGGAGCCGTTTATGGAAAGGAAGCAATAAATTACACGACAGATACTTGTCCAATTAAACTTGATTGGTTTAATCACGATAAAAAAATATTTTTAGCAGAATCATCTCAAATATATTTAGAATTATCATTAATTCAAAAGAATATAAGTCAAGTGTATGCAATATATAGTTCATTTAGAAAGGAAGAAGCTGACGCAACACATTTATCTGAATTTCACCACATAGAATACGAAGGTCAAGTTAATCAAGAAGAAAACCAGCAAATAGCGTTTGAAATGATTAAACGAATAATTAACGACCTAGTAACTCATAATCTCGATAGTTTAAAAATATTCTTGGTTGATGAAGATATTGAAGAACTAAAAGAAATTGCAAATCAAAAAAGCATGAAAATAATAACGTTAAAAGAAGCATTAGATGAGTTATATAAAGATACTCAAGATGAAAAGTACAAAGAATTCACATTAAAACATTTTGGTTCTTGGGAAGAAATTAGAATTACAGAAATATATGGTAGTCTAATAGGTATAAAGGATTTTCCATTACTAGAAGTTCCATTTTACCATGCGACAATTGAAGGTAGTGAACCTCGAATTGCAAACAACTTAGACATCATTTGGCCAGGATATAGAGAAATTCTCGGAAGCGGACAAAGAATCAAAAGCGAAGAAGAACTAAAAGAAAAATCAAAAATATTCAATCTGCCAATGAAAGACTACCAACCATATATACAATCAAGACAATTTAGCAACTACAAACCATCATCCGGTTTCGGAATGGGATGGGAACGATTAATTCAAGGATTATTAAAAATGCCATTCATTTGGTCTGCAAGTCAATTTCCAAGAGTAGATAAAACAATAAAGCCATAAAATGATGCAAATTGTAACAACGAAAGAATCTGTCGATAAAAGTATAAAATACATATTTTCAAACGAAGAAGGAATTAAAGTTGAATCAATATATTTCACATACATAGGTCAGCGAAAACACAAACCAATTGAAATCAATACGCTTTGTATTTCATCTCAAGCAGGATGTCAAATGGATTGTTCATTTTGCGCTACTGGAAAAGGCGGATTTTTTGCGAATTTAACTGCAGAAGACATGCTACAACAAATAACCAGCATAAATAAAGATCTTGCATCAAGAAATAAACCTGAAGCAACATCATATGCAATTATGGGAATGGGAGAACCACTAATGAATTTTGAAGAAATTTGCAAATTCTACAAGGACGTAAAAAAAACAAAACCATACATCGATCCAATATCCATATCCACCGTTGGCATAACACCAAAAATTAAAGAACTAGCAGATAATAAAGAAGTAAATTTTAAACTTTTTGTTTCAATTCACTCTCCTTTTGATGAAGAAAGAAATAAACTAATTCCAATAAATAAAAAATACCATTTAAAAAAACTCATAGAAACCTGCGAGTACTATGCAAAACAAAAAAATGAACGTGTTGAAATGAGTTATATGTTGATTAAAGGATTTAACGATACTAAAAAACATGCAGAAGAATTTGCAAAACTATTAAATCCTGATTACTTCGATGTCCAAATATTGTTATTTAATTCAATTAAAAATAGCACATATCAAAGACCTAGTGAAGAAGACGCAATACAATTCAATGAAATAATAAAAAAATATGGAATCGTTAGCAATGTGCAAATTAGCAAAGGAGTAGATGTTGATGGTGGGTGCGGGCAATTTATCCAAGATAATAAAAAAAAATCCGCCAAAAAAGAGAAACCATTATAAATTTGTTGTTATCACTAAGTAATAACATGGTGGAAATTAAAGGGCGAATAATTAACCTAAGCAAGGAAAAAAGCCAAATAGGCTACGGATTCGTACAAACACAAGACAAATATTACAAAATCACCTACAATAAGCATAAATTTAGTTTAAAAAAGGGAGATATCGTTCAAATAGAAGGAGAAAAGTCTCCTGAAGAAACGTCAAGAATTAAGGTCAACAATATTTCAATAATACATAAAAACCAAACTATACTTCCAAACAACGATTATTTCAAAAACCCCAAAAATCAAACAAACAGATATCTTGATTTAATATGCAATCCGGAATCATTCGAATTCTTTAAGAAAAGAAACCAAGTAATTAGACGATTTAGAGAATACCTGTGGAATAAAGATTTTGATGAAGTTGAAACAGGAATTCTAAAATCTAAGCCTTACGCATCAAAAGCAGATAGCTTCAAAACAGAGCAAAAATCAACAAAAAAAGAATTATTTCTAAAGAAAACCAGCGAAATTGAATTAAAAAAACTTTTAATAGGCGGATTCGAAAGAGTTTTTGAAATAGGTAAAATATTTAGAAATGAAGGAAAATCAAAAAAACAATTACCTGAGTTTTCTTGCGTAGATATCCTTATGAAATACAGCGACTATAAAGAAATGGCAGATATTGGAAAAGAATTGTTTTCTATTGCATATAAAATATTTGAAGAAGAAGAGCCTAAATTTCAAACACGCATATTCTCAGAACTATTAAAGCAAAATGGTTACACGCCAACTGGAACAGATAAAGATTTCAGAATATTCAACAAAAAAATAATGCCATTATTAGAAGAACCAACAATAATATATAATTTCCCACATACATTAACTCCTTTATCAAAAAAGTCAGAACTAAATGAAAAATTTTTAGAGGATTTCAAAATATGCTACAATGGAATGGGAATAATGCATGGGCATTCATTAGAAACATCCGTGGATCAAATAATTATAAACGAAAATAATCAAATAGAAGAGTTAGGACTATCGCAAGAAGAAGTTGATTTGAGTGGTCGAGAAACATTGAAATACGGGCTTCCACCCACATCAGGACTAAGTTTAGGTATTGAAAAAATATTATTAGGTATTTCAAATAAAAAAGATGCTAGAGATACAACATATTTCCCGCTATTTTAAGTGACGCAATAAATTAAGATATTCTTCAGGATACCACAAATCACATTCTTTCTTATATCTCCGATAAACTAATCTAGCCAATTCAGGAGTATAATAATCCTTCCAAGAATATTTCTTTTTTGTTTTATTGATATGTGGCGGATTAGCTAACAAAAATTTCTTTTTAAGAACAGCAAAGTCTTCTGAAAAATTCTCCATACGACCAATAAAATCAACTACAAGTTTACCTCGCCTGTAAATTCGAGAATACTGTGATTGAAAATGAGAATCAGATAAAAAGTCAGGTAACTTAGCCACTTTCTTAACAAATTGTGCAAAAGAATCAGTCTTTTTTAAATAGCCAAACAAATAATACTTTTCAAATAAAAATATTTTATCCCATCGTTCATATTCTTCAAATTTATTAACATAACAAGAAACCAAACGCTCAAAGGGATTTCTAATAAAAGTAAACGAATAATGCGATTTAAAATCAGAAGACAATTTTCCAACATTTTTTGACAAACCATCGTTAAAATGAATTGAATGATTCGATTTAACAAAAGGAACTAACGAACTCTTAATTGAAGAACAAGCATTTTTTGGAAGAACTAAATACGCAATCTTTTTTTTAGGCGGAATTACAAAGAAACGAGGATCAACAGAACCATATAATAAAAGAGACAAAAACCAATAAGAATAATTAGTATAATTGTCTTTCATATACATTAAGTGCTTTCTCTTCAAATAGCGTATAAACATAATAAATAAAGGGTTTAAGCCAATATAAAACTTTGGTAAAACAAGGGTTTGTCCCAAGTCTCTAACTTTTTAGAAAGAAATATATGCTCCCACTGCCAAAAGTAGCATTGTGGGAGGGAAAAACAGATTGAGGCTGTTTTTCCAATGAAGAAAAAAGATAGATTAATTAAAAAAGTTAAGCA
>JAIPJP010000011.1 GCA_021734105.1 Candidatus Woesearchaeota archaeon | reverse complement strand
ATTGGGCCAAAAGCCCTATTTTTTCCTTAGGGAAAACTTTCCGGTTACAATCCTTCGGGATCTAACGTAACTTCTTCGCCTTCACTTTTGTTTTTACCCCCCCCAACAAATCCCATAAAAGTGAAGGCACTTTTTTTCTTTGAGCTTTGCTCAAGGCGACAAAAATTGTGGTGTTTTTTTAGCACTTTTTTTTATTTTTCAGAGATTCTATTGGTAGATTCTTTTCTTTCTTTTCGTGCTGCGCAGTACTATTCAGCTCTGCTTGGCGAATTATTTTTCCCATGGTGCTTATGTTCTGCAAGGTTTGAACCACGCTGTTCAACCCGCTTGTTCTGCAACGTAGCACTAGTTCTATTATTTTGCTTGAAGGTGGTGCTTTGATAATATGGGCCTAGTAAGCAACACGTTTATAAATGATATCTTCTATGAAGAGAGTATGACTAGTTACTATACTAATCTTGATCGTTATATGATGCCGCAAGAACAGAATCGTTTTCTTTCTGGCAAAACAACGGGAAGTCAGGGCGCTCCAAAGCTAAGCGAACCCATTATTCCTATTAGTAAATTAGGTGCTACGTTCGGCGAGAATAATCCACAAGGACAAGCTGATGTGTTGGGTAGTATGTTGTCTTCTATTCGTAAAGGAACAGGTGTTTTGCAACTTGCATTAAGTACGCCTGTTGGTACGCAAATGGGCGGCGGTGTTTCTAGCATTGGTAAAGAGAAGCGTCAAGCAATTAAAGAAGTACTCAAGGCAAGTGGGGCTACCTGGGAAGGTTTAGAGTTTTCTCCGCAAGACATGACAAACTTAAGTGGTTTTGATCCTCGTCAGGGTGGTTTTAGCGAGCAGAAGCGTAAGTCTGACATGCAGCATGTGCGTGATGCTATTGTTTTTGCAGCTGATATTGGTGCTGGAGGGGGTGTTGATATTTGGAGTCAAGAATTTACTCGTGGTATTGGTGATGCTAATTTTAATAAAGGAAAAAATAAGTTTATTGATTTTGATGGTTGGGATGAAAATAAAGATGTTGTAAAAACCTTGGTTGATGACAGAACGGGTAATGTAGTGCAACAATTTCAAACCGGTCAACTTGACAGGGCAAGAGGTAATGCTATGATTGCTGTTCCTGAATGGAGGCGAGCAGACAGTCACGGTGTTGGTGAAGACGGTATAACGTATAATAAGGGAGATTATTTAGATATTCATGGAAATAAATTATCTGGTGATCCGACAAGTAAAGAATTTTTAATGAATAGAGTTCCTGTTTGGGATGATGCGAGCAAAGAATTTAAGTCTCGTCAGCTTGATTGGCGTGCTTTTAAAACTTATGCGCAAGAGCGAAATAAAGAATTAGGTTTGAATCTTTCTCCTGAAGAATGGTATGGGCGTGTTCAATTAGAAAATCAGTATACGCAAAGTCGTGGACAATCTATTTATTATTCTCAGCGTTACAAGTCAGAAATTGATGCGTTAAAACGTTTTGAAGAAGAACAAAAACACTATCGCGAATTAGAAGGGAATAAAGATATTAATCAATTAAAAGAATTAGGTTTGGTAACAACCGATAATAGGGGAAATATTATTCCTAAAAGTCAAGAACGTCAAGATCAAATTGATCAACTTCGTATGGGTGTGCAACATATTCATGAAGCAGCAAGTACTGCTGATGGTCAAGCGAATGCAATTTGGGATACTATGGAGCATGTAAAGCCTGTTGAAGATTTTGCAAAACAAAAAACGTTTGATTCTTATGCTGAACTAGGGTTAGAAGCAATGGAGACAACAAAGCGTCATCAAGTTGCTAATCCTATTTATGTTGGTCCTGAGCTTGGTTGGCCAACGGGTTATGGTGGTCATCCTGAAGAGTTTGTTGAAATTATTAAGTCTTCTCGACGAAAAATGATTGAAAAGATGAAACAAGATCCAGTATATCGAAGTCAATATGATGATAAAAAAATGCAAGAAATGGCTAAAGAACACATCAAAGGTGTTATGGATACGGCTCATTTATCGATGTGGTATAATCATTTTCCTAAAGAGGGTAAGCAAGAATCTGAAGCTCATCGTTTGCAGCGTTTTAACAAATGGTTTATGAATCAAATGGAGTATTTAGGTAAAGAAGGTGTTGTTGGTAGTGTACAAGTAGTTGATAGTGCAAGTGGCGATCATCGTCATTTACCGGTTGGCGAAGGTATTTTTCCAACAGCAGATGGTGTTAAAGCAATGCAGAAGATGGGTTTTTCAGGATCTATTGTTTCGGAGGGTCATGAGGAAGAAGGTTTTAATCCAGGTTCAACACAGTATTCGTTGTGGAGTGAATTTGGCGCAAGTACGGGTAGTGGTTATCATTTTGGCGCGCCTACTGGTGGTAACTCATTTGGAAATATTTATGGTGGGAAAGGTGGCGCTGCAGGTTATAGAGCACCCCCAAATTATATTTTTGGAGCGTATGCACCGAGTAATGAATGGAGTTTATGGTCTGAAATTCCTTTAGAGTAAGAAATCAACGTCAACATCACGGCCGTGAAGAGCCAATGAATCAAACGCATTCCGAAGCGTTAGCAAAGGAATCACCGCGTTTGATGATAAACGTTTGCTGCGCAGAGCGCGCAATAAACCTTCGCCGTTGTTGACAAAACGCAACAAAAAATGTATAGCACAAGAAGAGTAAAGTTTTATAAATAATAGAGATGATATAAGAGCAGAGGGCAGAATTCCGATCGCTGATGTGTAGGAAGTTGTTTGAGGTGAGACTTAAGTGGTAGAAATTTCTTTAAAACCAAGGGAACGCGAGGTTAAGTATCATTATAGTGAGGCTGATGTGAAATTAGCCAAAGAGCTTGCTCACCAATTAAATAAAGAGCTTGATGATTTACTTAAAGCAGTGGTAGTTTTTGGTAGTGTGGCTCGAGGCGATACAACAAAAGGTTCTGATATCGATGTGCTCTTAATTCTTAATGATTTAACTGTTGTCCTTTCTGGCGAAGTTTTACAATCTATTCGTGTACTTATTGAAAATGTTGCAGGAAAGATTGCTAGTAATTTTCATATCACGCAAATGCATCTAAGTAATTTTTGGGATTATGTTCGTCAAGGAGATCCTGTTATTGTAAACATGCTTCGCGAGGGTATGCCGGTATATGATGCGGGTTTTTTTTTACCAACACAATTGTTGCTTGATGAAGGTCGTATTCGTCCAACAAAAGAAGCAGTTTGGACTTATTATGATAGAGCGCCAAAGACGCTGAAGAATGCTGAAGGTCATATGCTAGGTGCTCTTGTTGATATGTATTGGGCTTGTATTGATGCAGCGCACGCAGCACTCATGCACGTTGGTGTTGTTCCTGGCGCGCCAAGTCATGTTGCAGAATTACTTAATGAACATTTTGTGAAAAAAAATTTACTTGATAAGTCTTATATAAATGTTTTGCATCAATTCTATGACTTGGCAAAAAACATTGGTCATCATCAATTGGTGAAGATGTCTGGCAAGGATATTGATAAGTATTTGGTGCAAGCTCGTGATTTTGTGAAGCGCATGAAATTTATTCTAAATCACAGCCCTGAGAAGTTAAAAGAATAAAGCTCTGGACAAGTCCAAGAAAGCTATTTAAGCAAGAACTATTTTTTAACAGGTAATGGCTAACTATAAAAGCAGAGTTTTACAAAAACTGAAAACTTATAAGCCTGAAGATATTATACTCACTAATCACGCTGAAATACAAGCAATAAGGCGAAGTATAGATGTTGCTGAGGTAAAAAAGAACATTTTATTTCCTGAGAAGCTTTACTTTGCAGGAAAACAGGAATCATCTAACGCAGTTGAAGAAAAATATGATTGCTATTTTGGTTATAGTAAGACGCAATGTCATAGATATATTTTAGTACTAAAAAAGAATTGTGTTGTTTGCACAGTAATAAAAATTAATAGGCGCTGGCAACACGTGGTGGAAAAATATGCGAAAATTTGAATTTAGTTATGATAAGCATTCCGATAATCTTTTTTTGTATGATGCTAGTTCTAAATCTAAAGGCAGTATTGAACTAGGAGACTTAATTATTGATTATAATGTAAAAAAAGAGATTGTTGGCATTCAACTTATTAATGCTTCGAAGTTCTTAAAAGATTTAGTGAAAGGGGCAACAGGAATTAAATCATTGCTTTCTCATTTGCGGGCTTGCAAAGTTGACGTAAAAACAAGACATAATCTTTTTATCATAAACATTTTGTTGCAGGGTCAAGATAAGGAATTAGCTCCAGTTCTTTCTGTTCCTAATATTGTTAAACAAAGTCCTGCGCTAGCACAGACTTAGTGTTTTACAATAACTTTATCTAGTTAATATACTATTCCTCTACAAAGATATTCAACCAAAATTAGAAAAATATAATTATAAAAAATTAATCGTAGAATAAGTTAGTAAAAATAAAAAATTTATTTTTTCTCGTAATAGCCACATTTACCGCATGATCGTCGGTCTTTGTGTTCGGCTAATGCTACGCCAGGACCGCACTTAGGGCAATCTTTGTTTTTCTTTTTACCATTTTCAAACATGGTGTGAACGCTATGAACTTTTTTCTTTTCGTCTGCCATTTTTACTCTGCCTTCTCTTCTTCAGCTGCAGGTGCTTCTTCTGTTTTAGCTTCTGCTTCTTTTGCTGCTTTTTCTTCAGCTGCTTTTTTAGCTGCTTCTTCTTTAGCTTTTGCTTCTTGCGGATCGTGTCCTTTATGTTTTTCCACAAGGTTTGTTCGTTCGTTTCGCATCATAATTTTTTCATCTTGATAGATATGTGCGTTAACGATTGCTTTACTATTGCCAAAGCCCGTGTCAATTGTTGTGATAATAACAAGTGGTTCTTTTGCTTTTGTTTGTGCTGCAATTGATTGTTGCACATTTTTCCGTGCTGGTGTTGCACCTTCAAAAAGCATGGTCGCTGTTATTTCTGTTCGTTGTAATAATTTGTTTTCGTGTTGGTTTGTGATTGTAATATCCATTCTTATCGTACCTTAATACAGTATTCGCCGTTAGCTTCAAAACCCATGTGCTGCGCTACTTTGCTTCGTTTCGCATCAACAATTGTTATAAGTCCTTGCCAGTTTTGTGAGAATGATGATTTCTTGCAAATAGGACAAAGGTCGCCGTCTACGAAAATTTTGCATGTTCTACAAACTTTTTTCTTCATGGATTCATCACCTAATGCTTTTTTTAGGAAAGTGTTACGGCTTTGCCAATTGCTTGACCTGGCATGCCAGTTTCAAAAAGAACTCGAATAGCACCGCTGTTACCGTGTGCTGCTCTAACTTCTCCTTTAATGTTTTTTTTGCCGGTATTGTAAGTGACCGTTTTACCAACAAGTTTTGCTGCTGCTTCTTTGTCCTCTACTTTCTCGACAGTAATTATCATTTGGTTGGTGACTTGCGTGTGCTTGCCACCTTTATAGTTTACAATAGTGCCTTTCATACTAATCCCTGAGAAATCACAATCCGTTTATAAAGGTATTCCTTTATGCAACGGGTGGTGCGGTAAGTGCTGTAGGGATTGTTCCTCGGCCAATAAGAAAACCAACGACAAGTGCTATAAGAATTACTACAATGATGAGTAGCATTCGCTTTCCTGGTGTCATATACCCTTTTTTATTAAATAACATCATAGCATTACATCCTATATTGGTGATTTATAAACTTTTGGAATAATGTTTGTTATTATGCTGCGCAGCAGTATCGCAACTATTTCGGTACGCTCTCGCATCCCCAAATGCGATGAACTCAAGCTTTCTGCAATGTAGCACTCGTGGCGGTAGCTTTATAAAGCCCTCTTCACTTCTTCTCGTTATCGATTATCCAGGTCCGTTAGAGGCTCGGAAAGACGAGGTTAAACAAAATGGCACGAATGTTTAGTAGAAAAAAAGGAAAGTCTGGTAGTACAGGTCCTTCAGTAAATAAAATTCCTAGTTGGGTAAAGTATTCTGCAAAAGAAACAGAACTTCTTGTTGTAAAATATGCTAAAGAAGGTAAAACTCCAAGTCAAATCGGTTTGTTTTTACGAGATGAGTATGGTATTCCTGATGTGAAGCTTATTACTAAAAAATCTATTACGCAAATTTTAGATGAAAAGAAATTAACAAAGAAACTTCCTGAAGATTTAACTGCGTTGCTAAAAAAAGTACTTGCAATTCAAGAGCATCTTGCGCAGAATCATAAAGATCAACCTGCGCGACGGGGTTTAACATTAACAGAATCTAAAATTCTAAGTTTAATTCGATACTACAAAAAAGTTGATCGTCTTCCTAAAGATTGGAATTACAATCCAAAACAAATTAAGATGTTCATCGAATAATTTTATTTTTTACTTTTTCATTTTCAAAAACATCGACTTTTGTTTTGCCTTAAAGTCTTAACAAGCAACTTGCGGCGATTTGCTCGACGCGAATGCTTGTACAAATTGCTGTACAGAGCAGGCAATAAGTCTTTGTAATATAATTGCTAAGTGATTTGAATTTATTATGGGGGTGTATACATGTATGATGCATTTATTGATAAACTTGGAAAAGCAGGTAATGAGTTTCTTAATGTGGCTTTAGGGGTGGATTCTCCTATTGAAATTGTAAGTCATTTTGATACCGATGGTTTATGTGCCGCAAGTATCATAATGCAAGCATTAGGAAAAGAAAATATTCCCTTTACTAAAACGATTGTACAAAATATTAACAACGATGTTCTTGATGAAATTTCTGGTGATATAGTGATATTTCTTGATGTTGGCGCTGCAAAGCTTGCTAGTATTCAGGAAAAACTTGTAGGTAAAACAATTTACATACTCGATCATCACGAGCCACAAGGCGAATCATCTTTTATTAATCATTATAATCCGCACATTGAAGGTATTACCCAGCGTAATGCAATAAGTGGTGCGGGGGTTGCGTATTTTTTTGCTTTGGGTATGAATTCTGAGAATCGAAGTCTTGCGCATCTTGCTGTACTTGGTGCACTTGGGGATACGCAAGAGCGAAATGGTTTTATGGAATTAAATAATCGCATTTTGCAACACGCTATCATTCAAAAAAATATAAAAATCGGGCAGCGTATTAGACTCTTTGGTCTAACATCTCGACCTGTTCTTAAAGTGTTAGAATACAGTACTGATATTGATATTCCTGGCGTAACGGGTAGTGAAGAAGGTACTAAACAATTACTTGATGATTTGTGTATTCAATATGAATGGCGTGGTCGTTTAAAGAAATGGTATAATCTTCGTCCTTATGATCAAGAAAAATTAACTAATAAAATTTTAGAATTAAAAAAAGGAACCCCTAAGGAAGAATTAATTATGCCAACCTATTCATTGACTAATCCTGATTATCGTCAAGAACTAATTGATATGAAAGAGTTTGCAACAATTATTAATGCGTGCGGTCGTCTTGAAGAGTATGATGTGGCGCTTAATGCTCTTCAAGCAGATCCTGTTGGTCAACAGCAGGCAATTATGCAACTGCGTACCTATAAATCTGCGATTCATGAAAGTTTACAATTAGTTGATGCGCTGCGAAATAATAACCAACTTATTCAAACAGACAACTATGTCATTATTAATTTTAAAGATGCGCTTCGCTCAAGTCTTGCAGGAATTATTGCGTCTATTCTTTCTCGAAATAAAATCTATAAAGAAGGAGTTGTGGTTTGTACGTTAGCAAAAGATAGTAAAGATGCTACGAAAACAAAAGTTTCTCTTCGTTTGAATAAACATACTTCTGGTATTCGACTGCAAAGAATTTTAGAGAAAATCACTAAAAAATTTGGTGCTGATGCAGGTGGTCATGACCATGCAGCAGGTGCTGTTATTAAAACTGAAGATGAAGAAGCTTTCATCAAAGCTTTAGAAAAAGAACTTAATTCGCAGTAGAACAAAATTTTTCCTTGGCACAATTCTTTCTTTTTCATAACGCTTTTATACTTTGTCTGCTTATGTTGTCTTATGAAAGCTTCACGGCCAAAAAAAATTCTGGTCAATGACAAGATGCAAAAGAATTTTTCGTACACGCTCACAGAGCCCGAGGGAAAAAATTTTCATCCAGAATTTAAACCCGAATTAACGCCTAAAGAAATGTTAGCTCTTGGCGTGTTTGGTGGAAAATATATGACTGATTGTAAACAAGAGTTTCCCGCGAATTGGTTTACGCACGCAAAACTTTCGCCTGTTAAAAAGAATCTAAACATAAATTTCTTTGGAGTTGATGCATCTCTTTCTTTGCGAGAATGGCAAAAAAGAGATTGGATTCATCCAATGGATCCTCGGGGTTGGTTTCAATGGTATGCTCGATATTATATGGGTCGAAGAATTCCAGAAGAAGATGCGCGACAAATAAAACGTTGGAAAGCAATACATCGACACGTAAAAGCAATACAAAAAAATTGCGTGCCTGGGGATTGGTCGTGTCGACCTCGGCAACGCCAAGCAGTACTGCATTGGGCAATAGATAGTCGAAAACTTTAGTTGTGCAGTTTTTACTCATGTCTATGCACTCTTTCAGAAACTATATAAATACTATGCGTTTAGCTGCCACTAGTGCAACAAAGTCGCACACTTTTATAATAAAAATGGAGTATATGCTAAAAAATTTCTATGAAATTTTTGGCACTCCTAAAGGAGAAATAAAATGGCATTAGTACATATAACACCAGAAAATTTTGAAGCAGAAGTAATGAAATCAGACGTTGCAGTCTTAATTGATTTTTGGGCGCCATGGTGCGGTCCTTGTCAAATGATGGGTCCTGTCTTTGAAGAATTAAGTAATGAAGAAGCATATGCTGGCAAACTAAAATTTGCAAAACTTAATACTGAAGATCATCCGCAGCTTGCAGGACAATTTGGTATTCAAGGCATTCCATCTCTTCTTTTTGTAAAAGGCGGTCAAGAAGTAAATAGAATTGTTGGCTTTGCACCAAAAGATATGCTCAAAGCAAAAATTGATGCTGCAGTAGAAAAATTTTGAGGTTGATAAAATGTCTGACAACCCGAACATAGATTCGCAGCCTGTTATTTATGACATGGTAATTATTGGTGGTGGTCCTGCAGGATTTAGCGCAGCAATTTATGGAGCTCGTGCTGATCATTCTGTCTTAATTTTAGAAGGTCCGCAACCTGGTGGCCAACTTACCACCACAACTGAAGTTGAAAATTATGCTGGTTTTCCAGAAGGAATTCAAGGTCCTATTCTCATGAATAATATGCGACAGCAAGCAAAACGTTTTGGTGCAGTTTCTAAATTTGAAACGGTAACCAAAGTTAATTTGCATGAAAAACCTTTTACTATAATGTCTGATAGTACAACTTATCTGGCAAGAACAATTATTCTTGCAACTGGTGCTCGAGCAAAACGACTTCATATGCCTAGTGAAAAAGAATATTGGGGTAAAGGAATTTCTGCCTGCGCAACGTGTGATGGTTTTTTCTTTAAAGACAAAGAAGTTGCTATTATTGGTGGTGGGGATGTTGCTATGGAAGAAGCAATTTTTCTTACAAAATTCGCAACTAAAGTAACGTTGATTAATAGAAGCGAGAATTTTCGAGCATCACCAATTATGCTTGAGCGTGCAAAAGCTCATCCTAAAATTGAAATCTTGACAAACAAAGTCATTGATGAATTTTTAGGTGATGAAAAATCATTAACAACGCTTCGATTAAAAGATACGCAAACTAATGAAATAAGCGAGCTTCCTGTGCAAGGAACATTTTTAGCTATTGGTCATATTCCAAACACAGAAATTGTGCAAGAGTTTTTTGAAACAGACTATGGTTATTTAACAACTGATAATACAAAACTTCCAATTGCTGGAGTGTATGCTGCAGGCGATGTGCAAGATAAAGTATACCGACAAGCAATTACTTCTGCAGGTAGTGGTTGTATAGCTGCGCTTGAAGCACAGAAATATCTTGAAACAACTGAGCATGAGGAGCGCTCAAAATGAGTCTTTCTTTTGCGTGTAAACGAATTGATTTTAAAGATATAGTGATGTGTAGTTTTGACTTAAATAGGACTGAGTATAATTTATTTTTATTTCTTATTAAACAAAAAGAATCTTTATCCGCATCAGACATTGGTGATGAACTTGGAAAAGACAGAACAACTATTCAAAAAGCAATTAAGCGTTTAGTTGAAAAGAATCTTGTGCAAAAACACCAAATTAATCTTGATGCAGGCGGTTATACTTTTGTGTATAGTATAAAAAACAAGGAAGAACTTCGTCATACTATTTTAGGCATAGTCAATTCTTGGCATAAGAATGTGGTCGAATCCATTAAAAAATGGTAAAAAGCACGTACATGCTAGATGTCTTAAAAGAATGGCTGATGCATTTTTGCTTCTAATAAAATTTTTGCGAATCATCAGACTAAACAAAAAATAAAAAATTTATTTCTTTTTTGAGCGTTTTGCCGGAGCTGATTTTTTACTTCCATCTTGCGCTCGAATAAGCTCATCAGTATAGTCTGCATAGCGATGTAAGACGTTTTCTAAAAAGCCGTACCATGCTAAAAAGATTGCACTAATAAATAATCCTTCTACTATATTAAAGAAGTTTCTAAATACAAGATAGCCTCCTCCTAAAAATAGAATGAGTAGAATGTTATAGTTTCTACGTAGTGTTTGTTCGTGTCGTTCACGAACAGCAATGTTCTTTTCTCTTGAAATTCTTTCTTTAAGCGCTTTGTTAAATGGCATAATTCCACCCCTTTTAAATGATTTTCAGGTTTACTTCTATAAAAATGTTTTGATAGTCGGCTTTTGCCTGGGCAAGCGAAGTATGTTTCGCTAACGCCCAATCATACAAAAAAAGAATTTTAGCTAACTTAGAACTTTACAGCGTATTTGAACGTAGTGAAAATACTCTACGTACACCTAATACGAGATTGGTAAATAAAAAAGAAGGCTCCTTGCGGCGTTTTAGGGGAGGGTGGTTTGTGAGAAGTAACAATCCACAAAGTGCCTTCTTTTTGTTGGGGGTTACTGTTAGGAGTAATTACTCATGATATATGCGCCGGGAAAATCTCTTGTTTTCCTAGCGGGAGAGGGGGGGTCGACGGAGTTCTTGGAGCCACATGAGGCCCACTCGCATCATATTTTTGTTGAACTTTTCGCTGAGTTTGTACGTTTTTTTGTACAAGTCATAATCGATAAGACCCATGGTTTTCATAGGGGTCAGGATTCGGTCGTAAAATTGCCGTTTGTTATAGGATACTTTCACCGTCTTTTTCTGCCGGAAGGGCCCTTGGGTCATTGTTTCTACATTGGTACCGTCATGAAGTGCCGTTGCAAACATGCTCATCTCTGTTTTCCCGATTTCGCCACCTTTGACCTTCATTTCCTCAACGAGCATACGAGCTACTTCGACTTGCTGCATCGTTGCAAAGATAACCTCAAAGATATCCTCTGGAAGGTTGAATTGGTCAAAAAGGATAACCATGAACAAATAAATACCCATACCAGTATATAAATATTGTGTTTCTGTATACTTTTTAGTATATTAGTTTGGCGCGCTAAGATAATATTTACTGAGTAGACGTTACAATGTGAAAATGTTTGAAAACGGAAAAAAACAATTTTTTTTAGGAAAATAAAGCTAATTTAAACTTCTTAAACGAGATAAGCAACTTTTAAGCTTTTTTTAGAGCTATTTTGTTATTTAAAATTCCTTTAATGGGTTATTAAGAGCCTTTTTATGTAATTATTTTAATAAAGTTTATAAATAATGAAATCACTCTCTTTTTTTAAACTACTGTTGGTGCGCGCGATGACTACATCTTTTAACCCTCTTGTTGGCCTAGAAATAGAATTTCATCTTGTAGATGAAACTGGATCCATTGCTAATGATGCAGATTACGTGTTACAACATCCTAAAAATGATGCGTATGCTGTTTCTGAGTTATCTAATGCGATGATTGAAGTGCTTTGTAAGCCTGCAACTGATTTACTTGACCTTGCAAAAGATGTTATTTCTAGAGTGCAACACACATTATCTTTAGCTAAAGAGAAGAATTTGTCTTTGCTTCCTTCCACTCCTATTGGTGATGAAGTTATTGAAAAACGAAAAGGGCCACGATATAATAAAAAAAATGTTATTTTGGGTGATGAGAGGAGATCTCTTGAACTGCATATCTGCGGCACACATATTCATATTGATAAGTATGAACAAGATATTGTGAAACAACACACGGTAATGACTGCGCTTGATCCTTTGTTTGCATTAATGTCCAGCAGTCCTTTTTTCAAATTCAAAAATTCATTAAATAATTATCGAGCAGAAATTTATCGTAAACTTGTTTTTGAAGAATTCCCTGAATATGGAGAACTACTTCCTTATGCATATTCGATAGATGAACTTGAAGTTCGGCAAGACACGTTGTATGATAAGTGGTTGGATATTTGTAAAAAATATGGTTTTAATGATGAGGGTTTCACGCGATTAAATACGTGTTGGGGGCCAATTAGATTTTCTCAAAAAACAATTGAATCTAGAAGCTGTGATACTAATTTAGTTTCTAATGTACTTGCATTAGCGACAGTCTTCGCTGGTTTTAACAGACAGCTAGATGTGATTACAAAAACAGACGATGGTTATCTGTATGGTGAAAATCTTTTACCTTCCTTTGAAAAATTATTGGAGTTTCAAGAACGAGCAATTGAGTCAGGAATTCAAGATGGTGAATTGCATACTTACTTATCAAGTTTAGTTGAGTTTGCAAGAAATGGCTTATTAGAAAAAGAAAAAATTCTTCTTTTCCCTTTTGAGCGGATGTTAACTTCAAAAAGAAATTTCTCAGACGAAATAACTTCTTTTGCAAAAGATGGAGGCTATTACAAAGATAGTTCTATTTCTGCACAGGGAAGCACAGAATTAAGATTTTATTTATCAAAAAAATTAGAGGAAGATTTAGATGAATGTTTTGTTTTATGTAGATAAAGAAGCGCTTGATGAACCAATGGATTCTACTATGCACATTTATAATGTTGCAAAAGAAGAGTTTAATACTGAACTTTGTTTTACTGAAGATCTTGATAAAACAAAAGACGCGCATGTTGTTTTTAATCGATTTGACATTCCTTGGAATGAAGAGTTTCTTAGAGAACAATACGCTAAATATAATGATGGTTCGCGACTTTTTGTGAATGATCCTTTATCAAAAATAAATTTACAATCAAAAGAATATTTACTTCAATTTCCTCAGCTTACTCCTACAACTATTTTTTCTGAAAATATTGATGAGTTAGTTGCTTTTGTTTCTGCACAAGAAGATGTTGTTTTCAAACCTTATGATGCAAATCAGGGGAAGGGAATAAAACACATTCTAGTAGATGATTATTCGAGAAGTGATTTAAAAAAATTAGTCAAACAATATGTTGATACGTATCAAAAAGTTATTGCTCAAGATTTTATTCAAGGTGTAGAAAAATTAGGTGACAAGAGAATTAATGTTATAGATTATGAGCCTGTTTCTGCGATTTTAAGATTGCCCAAAGAAGGATCTTTTTTGTGTAATATTTCTGCTGGCGGTAGTGCTAATAAAACCAATATAACAGAAACTGACAAACGTATTGTTCAGCAGTTAGAGCCTTATTTTAGAAAGCATAATGTGCCTTGGGTTGGTGTTGACGTTATTGGTCCCTATCTTGGCGAATTTAATATTTCCAGTCCTGGGAATTTAATTGAAGCGGATGTTGAAGATAATAGTCTTGCTGGTCAAGAAGCAGTGATGAAAATGCTACGCTCATATGAAAAAAAATTATGAATATTTTTCTTCTAAATATTGAATGTATTTTTTAGGAGAGATTTCCTCGCCTGTAGCTTTCTTAATAAGTTTATGTGTTGGATATTTTTTCCCATGTTGGTGAATGTTTTGGGCTAACCATTGGGTAAATTCTTGAAATGTTCCTTCTGCAAATTGTTCTTCTAAGTTTTTAATTTCTTCTTTTGCTTTTGCATAGAGTTGGGATGCTATCATAACACCAACGATATAGTTAGGAAAATAACCGATAGAACCTTTGCTCCAGTGAATGTCTTGAAGTATTCCTTCTCGATCATCTTGAGGGGTGATGCCAAGGTATTGTTTTACTTTTTTATTCCATTCTCGCGGGGCATGTTTAACTTTTAATTTTCCGGAAATGATATCTTGTTCTAATTCAAATCGAATAATAAGATGTACGATGTAGGTAAGTTCATCTGCTTCTAATCGAACAGGACTTTTGTTTATTCTATTAATTTCATTGAGGATTGTTTTTTTATCGTAAGGTATTTGATAATTTTCTTTGATAATGGGGAGAAAATAATCCCAAAATCCTTCTGTTCTACCGACGTGTCGTTCCCATATATGTGCTTGAGATTCGTCTATTGCAAATGATCGTGTTTCGCTAAGTGGCGTTCCGTAATGCTCTATGGGTAAATTAAGTTCGTAGATGCTGTGTCCTCCTTCGTGCAGGATTGTTTGTAGTTCGTCAATCCACTTGCTTTGTGCGATACTTATTCTGCCGTAAGCGGTGCTAAATGATCTGGTTGACCAGTCTATTCTTGCTTTATCGAGGTCAACACCCATTTTTTGAGCAAGAAACTTTCCAAACTCTCTTCGCTTTTTTGGTTGAATAATCGTTGTGTCAATTTGAACTTCTCGTTTTTCAACTTCTTGTTTAGTGAGGAGTTCGAGTATTTTTTCTTTAATTGGTTTAATGTAGTTAGTTATTTCTTCAAAGGTGAGATCTTCGGAGTATTCTTGAAGTAATGCTTCGTAAGGGTTTTCTTTATTGATTGCTTTACCGTATCGTTTGGCAATTGTAAAGACTGCTTCAAGATCTTTTTCAAATAGTGAGAAATCATTGTGTTCATATGCTTCTTTCCATGATTGTAATGCTTTGCTATGTATTTGTTCTCGTTTCGTGATAAGTGATTGTTTGACTTTTCGTAGTCGCAGATGTTTAGTTTTAATTTCTCTAATGGTTGCTTGCTCTTCGAAAGTTAAGTCTTCTTGTTCTGCTTGAGCGATATTTTTTCCTAAGTTTGAACTGATAAGATGTCGGTGGATTGCTGTTGCAAGCGCAACATTTTCTCTTGATCTAATTGGTTCGGCACCTGTTGGCATCATCAGTCGCTGGTCCCAGAAAAGGACTCGTTTTACAGAAATAAGCATGCCCACACGTTCGATTACTCTCATTACTTTATCATACGCTCTCATCTTATTTTTTTTAGAACATTTTTTAATATATAAATGCTTTTGATTGGGATCGTTTTACGACTTTTTTCACATCATTTCAGAATGTATATCTCAAACAACTAAATTTAAATACTCTTCTCTGCCACTAGTTCACCATGCTCCTTTACATAATCATTGCAACAATTCTTGTCAGCCTTGTTAGTTTTGTTGGCGTGCTTGTTTCTTCCAAAGGAATTAAGCGTTTTCTTCACTATTTTATCAGCTTTGCAGCAGGAGCTTTATTGGCGGTTTCCTTCCTTGATTTAATTCCTCATGCAGCTGAAGAAATAGGCGAATTTCACGATGCGGCACCTTTTGTTTTGGGTGGTATTCTTCTTTTCTTCCTTGTTGAGCGATTCATTCATTGGCATCACTGTGGTCATGATCATGGCGATTGTGACCAAAAACCTGCGGGCATGCTCATTTTAACAGGTGATTTTGTACATAATTTTTTAGACGGTGTTCTTATTGCAGGTGCGTTTTTACTGGATGTGCGAACGGGTATTGCAACAACATTAATTGTCCTCTTGCACGAAATTCCTCAAGAGTTTGGTGATTTTGCAGTGCTTATTCATAGTGGTTATTCTCGTCTTCGCGCTTTAAAACTTAATTTTCTTTCAGCACTTTCTGCTGTGCTTGGCGGTATTATTGGTTTTATAGCGTTTGATTTGGCCGAATCTATTGTGCCTTTTGCTGTACTTGTGGCTGCAGGAGGTTTTATTTACGTAGCGCTCTCAGATATTGTTCCTAGTATGCATAAACATAAACAGCATCACGCTACTGTTTGGAAAGAAACAGCGATTTTTGTCCTCACGATGGTTGCGTTTTATTTCTTCATTGGCGCGCTTCATGGTATGCATTAATCCTTGTATTCATTCTTCCATATTTTGTAGTATAAAGCCCCTTTCATTTTGAACAAGCCCTAGTTGTAGAAACTTTTAAAAAATAATAGAAATGACTCTTTTTGATGAATAATTCATCATTAGAAGTTTGGGTTAAAGGGGCTGTTTTATTTGAGCGACTCGCGCCATACCGCTCGCACCTGTTTAGATTCACTAAAGATTCGTTGCAAGGTCTTTCTGATGAAATAATCCACTATATTCATGACTATATGACTGCGAATAAGGCTTCACCTGAAAAGATTTTTTCTGATGCTCCTCTTGCTCAGTATCCAAGAGATGTTCCTCAAAGCGATATTTCTTATCTATTGTTTAATGTTGAAGCGATGATGTATGCTGAAAAACGAGGAATTATTTTTTCCCAAGAGCCTGAGGATGTTAATTCTGGATTCTTGTATTGTTTAGCTGGTTATTTGCAGCACGTGCCAAAGTAAGTATATTCTTGAGTACCTGAATCTTTAAATAAAATCAAATGGATGTAATAATCCCATTATGGTAAAATATATTATTGTAACCGGTGGGGTTCTTTCTGGTTTAGGAAAAGGTATTGCAACAGCTTCGATTGGTCATCTTCTGTCTTATGATTACAAAGTAGTTCCTATCAAATGTGATGGGTACTTAAATGTTGATCCGGGAACCATGAATCCGGTGGAGCACGGAGAAGTCTTCGTACTTGATGATGGTACTGAAGTGGATATGGATTTTGGTCATTATGAGCGTTTTCTTAAAACTACTTGCACAGGCAGGCAAAACTTGACAATGGGTAAAGTTTTCCATGAGTTACATGAAGCTGAGCGTGAAGGAAAATTCTTAGGTAAAACAGTTCAGCTTGTTCCGCATGCATCAGGCCATATTGTTGATTGGTGGAGACGGGTCGCCGAAAAGCAGGCCGCAGATGTTTGCTTGATAGAAGTTGGCGGCACTGTTGGCGATATGGAAAATGAATTATATCTTGAAGCAGCACGACAACTTCGAGCTGATGAGGGAAAAAATAATGTGTGTTTTGTACATTTAACATACGTGCCTATTCCTGGTGGTGTGAACGAGCAAAAATCAAAACCGACACAGCAATCGGTGAAGTTGTTAATGGAGCGAGGTATTTCACCAACACTCATTCTTCCTCGTTGTAGAGAACCAATTACAGAAAATATCAAAAAGAAAATTGCAACCTTTTGTAATGTGGAAGCTAGTGCTGTGATTAGCGCGGTTGATGTTGACAACGTCTATAAAATTCCTTTGTTGTATTATAAGCAAGGCATTCTTAATCATTTGAATGAAGAATTAAAGCTGCAAGCGAAACCTAATCTGGATATTTGGACATCGCTTGTTGCAAGAATGCATGATACTAAACAAGAAGTGAATGTTGCTATTTGTGGTAAATACACAGCGCTTGAAGATTCCTATGCGTCCGTTGTTGAAGCGCTTCGTCATTCCGGTGCGGCAAATGATGTTGCTATTACTATTTCTTGGATAGATACAGAAGCAGTGAACAGTTCTCAGGACGCTGCAAAGTTGTTAGCTGATTGTGGTGCGGTTATTGTGCCAGGTGGTTTTGGTTCTCGTGGTATTGAAGGAAAAATTAATGTGGTGCAGTATTGTCGAGAAAATAACATTCCTTATTTGGGTTTATGTTATGGTTTACAACTTGCTGTTATTGAGTTTATGCGAAATGTTGTTGGTAAAAAAGATGCGCATACAACGGAAGTAAATCCGAAAACGACAACACCTATTGTAGATATTTTACCTGATAAAAAGGATGTAAAAGAACTGGGTGGTACGCTTCGTCTTGGCGCTTATCCTGCAATTTTAAATAAAGATGCGCAGGTAACACGGCTTTATGGTGGAACTGGACGGAATTCTGAACACAGCGAGACTGTTGTCAGTGAAAGACATCGACATCGCTATGAAGTTAATCCGGAGTATCATGAAGCCTTAAAGAAAAACGGTCTTTGTCTTTGCGGTTTAAGTCCTGATAAGCGACTTGTAGAATTTATCGAGCTTCCTAACCATTCGTTCTTTATGGCAACGCAAGCGCATCCAGAATTAAAAAGTAGTCTGGAATGCCCTGCACCGTTATTTGTTGGTTTAATTGCAGCAGCAAAAAAGAAGTAATGGTGGTGAACTTTACAGCTTGTATTTTTTAATGTAGTGCTGGCTAAGTTCTCGATAAATTTTATTGACTTGACCAGGGGTTTTATCATTAAGATTTATTTGTCCTTCATCTTCTCCGAATCGTCCTGGAAAGCATTTGTTAATAAGATTTCGTTGGGCAATATAGTCTTGCACGCGAGTTGAATCTCCTTGTTTGCTAAGTTGTGCAAAGTATTTTTCTTGAGGGTTAGTGTTTGTTGATGTGTTGTCTGGTTGTCTTGTGGCTGCGTGTCGGTTTTTATTTTGGCGCGCTGGCGTTTGCGTGGATGTAATTCGTTCTTCAAGGCTGATTTGAATTTGCCCTTCTTCGTAGAGATCGGGTACTTCTGTTGGATCTCGTCCAAGCTCGTTGCATGCGGCGATGTATGTTTTACCGTCCCAACTAGCAACAGCGTTATCATATTGTTTTTGCCAATGGTTCATGTGTGCATAAATGCTTTCGTTTGTGCGTGTTTTTTTTGTCATGATTCAATTTCCTTTTGCAGAGATAGGCGATTTTTGCGTGTAGATACGTTGTGTTTTGTAGGTAGTCGTTTGTTGATTTGCGACTACTAATAAATTATTGTTTTTGAACTATTTAAACTTTTCTGTTTATAGTCACTAAAAAGTAGTAAAAGAATGAATACTAAGCTTTATATTGCGTTGGTGTAAGAAAGGGTTATGGCTCAACGATTCCTGGTACAGCTGATTTACACAGCAATATGGCTCAATTCAGAAAACTTTTGGAATATGCTAAATAGGAGGCTGTACATGCAATTCTTATTGCGGGCGATTTGACGCCCAAAGAGCCTGAAAAAAGAACACCTGAGCTACAAGCAAAATTTTTGGAAGAAGAGCTCATTCTTTTAATTCAAGAGTTTAAGAAATCTTCTGATTGTAAACTTTTCTTGATTTTTGGCAATGATGATTTTAAGGCAAATGAAGATATTTTAGAGCAACACAACGGACGGCTATGGGAGTATGTGAATGAGAGAGTCGTGCCGTTCGATAATTTTTCTATTTTTGGCTATACTACTGTTCCAATAACGCCTTTCAAATTCAAAGATTGGGAGAAAGTTGATTCTCATGATGTATTGGAAGAAACATATAGAAATCCTTTTGTTTTAAATGGTGTACAATCAACTAAAAATGGTTTAGTTTCTACAGCTATTTCTTTAGAAAACCGTACTGATTCTATAGAGAATGATATTATTACAAAAGTTAACGATGCAAATAATCTTATTTTAGTTACGCATGCACCGCCATACAACACGCAATTAGATATTGATAAACGAAACGTGCATGTAGGTAGTATTGGCGTTCGTAATGCAATTGAGAAATTGTAACCCCTATTGTCTTTGCATGGTCATATTCATGAAACGATTCGTATGGGTGGTTCGTATAAATATACATTAGGTAAAACGCTTTGTCTTAATCCGGGCAATTTTTTTAATGAATCTTTGCTAGCGATTCTTGATGTATGGTTGCCTGAGAAAAAAGTCGAGCGAAAACTTATTTGATTGCGTTTACAGCAACCTTTATAAAGCAAACCGGTTTCCTTGCTGCTACAACCGTTAGACGTATCACACGGGCTTGCTAGACAAGTTTCGTGGCACGGGCTTAATTGATGCGGCAAACAAGGTCTATTCCTAGTTCTGCTGTATTCATGCTAAAAAATCCTTTTGGAATTTTTGGCATCCTAAAAATCGTTTGATTTTTATGATTCCGTTATCGTCAACACTATCTTTGCATAGGAGGCTGAAAAGTTACAATGGATAAAAAACAAATCGTAGAAACGCTCAAATCACTTCGAGCAGACGCTAAAGAGCGAAAATTCACACAAACCGTTGAATTAATTGTCAATCTTAAAGATCTTAATCTGAAAAACCCTGACGAACAAGTTGAGTTCTTCACGACTTTGCCACATGGTTTTACTAAAAAGAAAATTTGTGCAATCGTTGGTGGAGAACTTGTTGATGAAGCAAAAAAGGTCTGCGACTTTGTAATTACGCAAGGCGATCTTGACAAATATAAGGCTGATAAAAAAGCAGCAAAAAAATTAGCTGATGAATACGCCTATTTCATTGCACAAGCAAATATCATGGGTCAAATTGCGGGTGTTTTTGGTCGAATCTTCGGTCCACGAGGAAAAATGCCAAATCCAAAAGCTGGTTGTGTTGTGCCCCCAAAAGCATCACTTCAACCGTTATATGATAGACTCCAAAATACTATTAAAATTTCTGCAAAAAAATTCCCCGTAATTCAACTTCCTGTTGGAAAGCTTGATATGACTGATGTTGATCTTGCAGAAAATATTGATTATTTGTATAGTCAAATTGAACATCACTTACCAAAAGAACGGCATAACGTTCGAGGAACTATCCTCAAATTAACAATGGGTAAACCTGTTCGACTTTAGGTGAAAAAATAAAATGAGCAATCATATTTCCGAAGCAAAAAAAAATGTCGTCAAAGAGTTCGCTGATCTCATTGACAAATACGATGTAATTGGTGCTGTTAATATGGAAAATCTTCCTGCAAAACAGCTTCATAACATGCGTGTACAATTAAGAGATACTGTTCTTATTAAAATGAGTAAACGTCGTTTACTTAAGGTTGCTTTAGAACAATCTAAAAAACAAGGTGTTGTTGAACTACTTCCTCACCTAAAAGGTATGCCTGCTTTATTATTTACAAATAGCAGCCCATTCACCCTTTTTAAGACATTAAAGAAAAATAAATCAAAAACAGGAATTAAAGGCGGTCAAATTGCGCCAAATGATATTATTGTTCCTGCTGGTCCAACAAGTTTTGCTCCTGGTCCTGTGATTGGCGAACTTGGTTCAGTTGGCATTAAAGCAGGGATTGATGGTGGTAAAGTTGCAATTAAGGCTGATGCAGTCGTAGCAAAAGAAGGCGATGAAGTAAGTCAAACACTTGCCGGTCTTTTAACTCGACTAGGTATTGAACCTATGGAAATTGGACTTGACTTAACAGCTGTCTGTGAAAATGGAGAAGTTTTAACTAAAGCTGTACTTGATATTGATGAAGATCAGTACATCTCAGATGTAACAACCGCTGCAAGTTGGGCGTTTAACCTGGCTATACATAGCGCGTTTCCGACAACTGAGACGACACCTGTTCTTATTCAAAATGCGTTTGCCGATGCAAAAGCATTAGCTATTAGTGAGGATATTTTAACTGACCTTACGGTTGGCGATACCTTGGCTAAAGCACACAACCAAATGATGGGTGTTGTAACAATGTTGCCTGATGAAGCATTAAGTGCGGATTTGAAAGGCGCGCAAGCAGCGATACCTGTTGTTCAAGCAACGCAAGTTGCTCCGGAAGACGATATGCCTGAGGAAAAGAAAGACGATAAAAAAGATGAGCCTGATGCCGCAGCAGGTCTTGGCGCTCTCTTTGGTTAATGATAACAAATTATAGGTGAAAACAAATGGAATACATTTATGCCGCAATGCTCCTGCATAAAGCAGGACAAAAAGTTGACGAAGCTGCAGTAAAAAAAGTTTTAGAAGCAGCAGGGGTTACAGTTGATGATGGTCGTGTTAAAGCTTTAGTAGCAGCACTTGATGGTGTTGATATTGACGATGCTATTAGTAAAGCAGCAGTTGCAGCTCCTGTAGCAGCTAGCGCACCAGCAGCAGGAGGCGACGCAGCACCTGCAGCAGAAGAAAAAAAGGACGATAAAAAAGAAGAAAAGAAAAACGATGAAGCAGCAGCAGCTGGTTTAGGCGCACTTTTCGGATAGAAAAACAATTGTTTGCATAAAGAAGTTTTAACTTCTACGTGCGAATAGTTTCCTTTTTTTTATTTTTTTTATTTGTTGTGTAGTGTGCTTGAAATAGTTTATTTAAAAGGAATTCAAAGTTTTCATACGCGCCGAAAATGAATTTTATTTTCTCGCGTTCGAACATTTATTGATGTAGTAAAGTAGGTTGAAGTTATCATGTCTGATGATGTTAAAGAATACATGCAAAAATTAAAGAACCTCCGCGTTGAGGTGAGCACTCTTAAAAAAGAGTTAAACAAACTCAATCGTGAGAAGGAGTCTTGGTTTGCTAAGCGTGGAGAGATAAACAAGCAGATTAGTAATCTTATTTCTGGCGTGAAAGGTTCTAAAGATAAACGTAATGAAATTACTGAGCAAGTGAAAGATCTCAAAACAGAACGTGATACTTTAAATAAAGAAGTTTCACAAAAATCTAAAGAGCTTAACGAGCTCAAAAAGAATTTTGATAAAGCAACTGCAAAACATCAAGTAAAAGAAAGTCCGTCTATGCTCAAGAAAAAAATTGAGAAGATGGAATACACCATGGAAACGCAACCTATGAGTTTTGATAAAGAACAAAAGCTCATGAAAGAATTAAAAACACTCAAAAAACAATATGTCGAAGTTAGTAGTGTTACTGGTGATTGGGATAAAGTAAAAAATTTAACTCGTGATATTTCTAAACTTAAAAGAAAAGCAAATGCTGCTCATCGAAAAATTCAAGATAATGCTAAGTCTTCTCAGGATAAACACGAAGCTTTAGTTGAACGATCTGGTGAGATTGATGAGCTCAAAAAAGAAGAGCAAGCTGCGTTTGAAAAATTCAAAGAGTATAAAGAACTCTTCACTGAAAAAAATACTGTTCTTAAAGAACTTTTAAAAGAACTTGATGCGGTAAAAGGCGTTTTAGAAACTCATAACGTGCAAATTGAAGAGGACAAGAAAAAGGTCGAGCAAAAAGCTATCAAAGAACGAGCAAAAGAAGTCGATGAAAAAGTGAAGACTGGTAAGAAGCTCACTACTGAAGATCTTCTTGTCTTTCAAAAAGCAATGAACAGATAATTTTTTTCTTACTTTTTCTTTTATTCTTTTTTTTCCACTTTTTTGTATGCTTGAGTGTTAGCGAAACATACTACGCTCGCCTATGCACGAATGGCCGGGTAAAAAGCTCACTACTGAAGATCTTCTTGTCTTTCAAAAAGCAATGAACAAGTAATTGTTTATTTTTTTTCTTTTCTTTTTCCTCTTATTTTATATATTTCTTCGTTCTTCTTTTCTCTTATGACGCTTCGAATACGTTCGAAGTCCATTAATGTTACGGGTAAAATAAATGACACTATATTTAATCGGTCTTGGTCTGTATGATGAAAAAGACATCACGCTTCGAGGACTTGAAATTGTTAAAAAATGCGACATCGTTTATTTAGAATATTATACGTCTGTTCTTGGTGTGGATAAAGCAAAGCTTGAGGCACTCTACGGCAGAGAAGTCCTTGTTGCGCCTCGTGATGTGATAGAAAAACAAGCTGAAGAGCTTCTCATAGAACTTGCTAAAGACCAAGATGTGGCGCTTCTGGTTGTTGGAGATGTATTTGGTGCAACAACACACGCCGACCTCCTTTTTAGAGCAAAACAAGCAAAGGTAACTACTGAAGTTGTTTTTAACGCCTCCATTATGAATGCGATTGGCTTAACTGGTTTAGAACTATATAAATTTGGGAAAACAACGAGCATTGTGTTTCCTGATGCTGGTTGGTATCCAAACACGCCTTATGATGTCATTAAAAACAACAAAGCTATGGGCTTGCATACTTTATGCCTTCTAGATATTAAAGTTGCAGAACCATGTAGAGATGACCTCCTGCGCGCTCAGCCTGGAAAACTGATTAAACCTCAACCGCCACGTTTCATGAACATCTCTGAAGCACTTGATGTATTGATGCATTTAGAAAATACTGCTGGTGAAAACGTTCTCTTAGAAGACACATTAGCAATTGGCATAGCAAGACTTGGTCATCCAGATGCAAAAATTGTTGCAGGTACTATTAAGCAACTTAAAGATGTTGATTTTGGCGCTCCTTTACATTCATTGATTATTCCTAGTAAACTGCAGATTGTTGAAGAAGAAGTTTTAGAAGAATTTAAACTTAAATAACTTTGTAGAACGTAATTTCTTTATTGCATTTATCAACAAAGGAAATTTCTTTTTCAAGTCGGGGGTGTTTATTCAATTTTTCTTGATTAATTTCCAATCCGCTGTTTGCAACATACGCAATCCAATTACTACCGCTTTCTGCGATGAGTTGGGTTATATTCGCAGTCCAGGTGCTAGTCACATAGTGGTTGCCGTAAAAGCCGTAGGCTGGCCAGTCATTTGAGCTTATCACGTCAGCAGACGGAATATATTCTGTTGCGTATTGAATGGATTGTTGGAGTGCTCCATTTTTTTCGCAGTATGCTTTTTCTTTTGCTTGTTGTATGCTGGCTATTCCTCCTCCAATAATTTGTAGAAAAATTACTGCAAGAATAATGCTTATTACTATTTTTTTCTTATGTTTAATTGCGCTATGCATAGTAAGATATTCTGCTCCAAGTATAATAATAAGCAAGAGGAATGGTAAGAACATAAGTTCATATCGTTGTAGTTTTAATCGAACAATGAAAAGATAGAATGCTAGTTGTGCCGTGAAAAGGGATATCAGCAGCCACAGGTTGTAGTCTTTTTTTTCTTTATACCATTTGATAACAAAAGGGATGAGTAATACTAATGTAAGACCAAATGTTCTGATAATTTCTAAAAGAAGTAAACTCGCTGGTTGCCAAGTAGTGTAGCTTGAAACCGCGCCTCCTTGTGCAAACAAATCCCAGACAGGATTACCATATGTTATTAAATTATAACCTAGCCATGGAAGTAATGGCATTAGACCTCCCAGCCCAAACGCTATCCATTGGGGATATTTTTTTTTGATGAGGAAAATAACGCCTAGTGGTAAAATAAATAGAATGATGGGAAAGCGAAATAAGAAAGACAACGCTGCAAAGACTCCTGCAACAAAAAGAAGCTTATTGCTTCTCTTTTTCTGAGCTTGTATTCCTTTCATAAAAAAATAAACTGAGAAAATCATTGCGCACATTGCAGGGATATCTGTGTAGACTCGAAAACTCCAAAAGAGCATAACATTACTCAGTCCAAAAAATCCAGTTGCAATGTAGTGCCAAAGTTTATTTGTTGTAAATTCTTGGGAAAGCAGATACACACCAAACACGCTAAAGAGTGAAAAAACTATCATGAGCAGTTGTGCAAGCAAAACAGATTCTCCAGTGATTGCCCACACACCACTAATAAAATATTCTAACAAAGGAAACCTGAAGTCTTCGGTGAAATGTGCATCTCCTAAATGTGATCGCGCATTAGAAAGGTAGACATATTCATCCCAGATAAGATGATGGGAAAGGGCGAGTTGCAGTAAGTATATTCCTGCAATAACTACAAGGAGTATAATAAGATATTTATGTTGAAAAAACCAATTGGTTTTTGATTTCATTTCATGTTTTTTCATTTTTCTTGAAATGTCCATTTGTCATTGAGTGCGTAATTAATAATTGTTGCGGCGAGAATTCCCATCAAGTTTGAAATAATATACCAAAGACCAATAAGTTCTGTGAAAGCAAAGAGCAAGCCCATATTTACTATTAGCGCAATAAGTGAAACGAGATTAAATCGCAGCATTTTTTGCCAGAATGAATGTTTTGTATTCTGCTTTTTCCATGTCCAGAAATTATTTAGTAAAAAGTTTGTGATAATAGATATTTCTATTGCAATTGCTGCTGAGAGTAAATAATAAAGTCCTCCGAATTCGGTTAATGTATAAAGTAGACTCATATTAACAATGACGCCGCTGCCACCAACGACACAAAATTTGAAAAATTTTCCTTTAAAGAATTGTTTAGCAAGCATGATTAAATATTCAACAATGACTTTACTGCCAAGTTTACTCGCTCCTTTTTTTCTTGTTTTAAATTTATAGGGGATTTCTTTAACTTGTAAGTTCTTATTGGCAAATAATATTTCTAAATAAATTTTATATCCTTTTGGATTGATCTTTTCTTTTACGTGTTCAAAGGCTTTGCGTCGTATCATGAAAAAACCGCTCATAGGGTCACTTATTTTTTGTTTTAAGAATGGTTGTGATAGTGCTGCTGCTGTTTTACTCATAAGAATTCGCTTAGCAGACCACCCTTTTACAGAGCCTCCTTTTTTAAATCGTGTCCCGCTGACTGCATCAGCTTTCTTAATTGCAGCAAGCATATGAGGAATGATGGTTTCGTCATGTTGTCCATCTGCATCGGTAACTAAGAAGATATCTCCTTTTGCATGTTTAAAGGCATCAATAACTGCAGGACTTAATCCTTTATTTTTCATTCGCCGAAGACACCATACTTGTTTATCTTTTGCAAATGTTTCTTTAATGAGTTTCCATGTTTTATCTGGAGAGTTATCGTCACTCACAATAATTTCGTATGGTTGTTCTTGTGGAATATATTTACGAATAGCCGCAATAGTAGTAAGAACACTTTCTCGTTCGTTGTAGGTGGGTAGGATGATTGATAACATATTTTCTATTGTTTTTTCTTAAGCTCTCGATTTAGACAATTTGCTCCATTATATTTTGACTGACTTGCGTTTTTTGTTGGTTGGTTACAAAGGTAATAAATGTATCTGCATCCATATATCCTTCATGTGTTTCATCATTAATAACTAGACCAGGTGTTGTTGTGATGTCATAAAGTTGTTTAAGGACATTTACTACAGGGCTATCGATATTAATATCAAAAGAATACACTTTCATACCAGGATATTTTTTATGTAGGTAGGTAAGCACCGCTCCTTGTTGTTGACATCGTGGACAATCTCCTTGGTTAGAGTAAAAATAAAGAACCACTGTGTTGTTAATGCCTTTATCATTTTCCAAACAATTTTCTAAGCGATTTTTTGCGAGCATCCAATGTCTTGCTTCAAGAATAAAATATTGTTTTTTAAGTTGAATAACTTGATCGCTATTGCTTCCTAATTCGTTTTCCATAAAGTCTAATTTTTCAGCAAGATCAAAAAGTTCTGTTGTAAGAAAGAGTGCTTCTTCATTTTCACAGATGTTTTCTGCTAATATATCATATTCAACTTCAATGCCGAGTGTTTCTAATCTAAGTTCATCGCCGAGTTCAACGATATTAAGAAATTTTTTATTAGTGTTATGATTTCCAATAAGAACGCCCGATGAAAAAATAACAATGGTTAATAATAATACAATTGTTGTTTTTTGTATGGATATTTTTTTTCGTTTCATGATGTTGCCTCATTTTTATTTTCTGATTTATGTCCCCATTGTACTTTATCTTTGGTAAAAAGAACATACCAAATAGATACGAGCCACCAAAAGGCGTACAAAGGCGCGTAAAATAATGCAAAAAAAATATATGAGTAGAATATTGGCTTTTTCTCTTTACTAATTATTTTTGCAATAACAATGATACTTATAGTAAATAATAACGCGATGATACCAACCATTGCAGGTCCTGACGTGTTCAAAAAGAAGGTATCAAAATTAAACCATTCCCATGTGCTAAAATCAAAGTTAATCGCAGTCCAACTTTGCAATGTTTCTCGTATATTGCTTAGTCTTGTGATAAGGACATAGGTAATAATGGTGATGAGTAAGAAAACTGAGATAAAACTTGCGGGTAGAATAAAAAGTCCAAGGTTGCCGTGTTGTTTGGTGAATACTTGTTTGTAATCAAGAACATTTCTGATAAATCCATGATACCAACGAAGTCGTTGTTTGTAGAGTGTTTTAAATGTTTTTGGTCCAACGGTGTAGACGAATGCATCAACGCTGTTTTCAATGACTAGATGGTGTGTTTGTGCGCGCAGAGATATTTCTATGTCTTCAGTATGATATGCTTTTTTGTATGGACCATATTTTTCAAAGACTTCCATTCGGTAAATACTAAATGGTCCTGGTGTAACGTGTATGCTGCCAAGTTCTGCAAACACCTTGCGCAAGAAAATTCCCATAAGGTATTCAATTGCTTGTATGCGTCTGAGTATTCCTTTTGGTTTATAGATTTTCATTGATGGTGTAACAATAGCAACTTTTTTGTCTTCAAAGAATTTCATAATTCGCCGAAGGGCTTTAGGATCAACAAAACTATCTGCATCAAGTGCTCCAAAGAATCTTCCTCGTGCTTTTGTAAGGGCAAAGTTAAGTGCAGTATATTTTCCGCCGTTTTCTTTTCGAAAGACTTTGATATCACTTGCGGGGTGTTGTTTGGCAAATTGTTTTGCTATTTTGTATGTTTTATCTTTACTACCATCATCTACAATAATTATTTCAAGTTGTTTTTTATCGTAGTCTAGTGCAACAAGTGATTCAAGTGTTTTTTCTAGAGTAAGTTCTTCATTATAACAAGGTATGCAAATAGTTACTGGTTGGTATTTTTTTGTTTCTCCTTGATGCAAATTTGATCGACGTTCTATGAGTGTGATAAAAAAATAAATAGAGGTGAATAGCCCAAAAAATGTTGCTACGTAAATAAGGATATCTCCAAAACTTAACATGGGTTGCGTGAAATGAAACCGGTTTAAAAGCTTAGCGGAATGTATTTATAAATGATTTTGTTACTCAAGAATGGTCTCGTTCATTACAAAAGCTTTAAATACTGCTTAAAAGTGTATCTACCATATGGTTTTTGCATCCAAAAAAGGAATGTCTCCACTTATTGCAACAGTACTGCTCATCGCATTTGCTGTAGCACTTGGCGCTATGATTATGAATTGGAGCGCGGGTGTCGCGCCTGAAGATGAACTTGGAAAGACTGCTCTTTGTGAATCCATCGCGCTTGATAGCGAATCTGGTGTGTGCATTGCTGATACAAAATTGATGTTTTCTGTAAAAAATATTGGCGATGAATCTATACAAAAAGTAAAATTAATTATTGTTGATGCGTATGGTGAAACGTCAACAACGTTAAGTCAAGGCAAGATTATTCCTGGAGAAACAGTTGAGCAAGAGCGACCATACGTGTATGATGGTGGTGCGTTTAAGCTAGAGCTTGTTCCTTTAATTGATGATGGTACTGGTGAGTATGTTCAGTGCGCTACTAGTTACGTGCAAGAAACTCTTCCTTCTTGTTAGTTTTAAGGTGTGTACGTATGGTCATAACTAGTTATTAAATTAAATATACTTTTAGGCGGCACGAGATGTTTATTTTTTCATAAAACTCATTTCTCGCAACATTTATATGTGGTAAGCACCTTTTATCATTATGAAAATTGCTCTGTCTATTACAAAGTCTGTTGAGGAAAATGCGGCAGTCTATTTTGAAGAGGCAAAAAGAGCTAAAAAGAAAATTCGTGGCGTTGAAAAGACGTTGGCTGAGTTTGCAGAAAAAAAGGATGGGGTGGAAGATGATTTAGCAAGTAGTGAGTTTGTATCATCTATTAAACGTGTTGAAGATAAACAAAAATTTTGGTTTGAAAAATTTCGTTGGTCTATTTCTAGTGAAGGTTTTTTGCTTATTGGTGGTCGTGATGCAACAACAAATGAAATACTCATTAAAAAACATACAGAAAAAGATGATGTTGTTTTGCATACGGATATGGCTGGTTCTCCTTTTGCAATTATTAAGAAAAATAAAAAAGACGTGGAGCAGTTTTTTGGTATTGGCCTTGACGATAAGGAGTATCCCCAAGAGCCAACGAATCAATCCATAACCGAAGCGGGAAGTTTTGTTCTTGATTATGCTCGCGCTTGGAAATTAGGTATGGGAACTGCGGCAGTATTTCACGTCAAGCCTGAACAAGTAACTAAAGATGCGAATTCTGGAGAATTTCTTGCTAAAGGTTCTTTTATGATTCGTGGGAAAACAAATTATATTGATGCCTCTATTAGTTTTGCGATGGGTTTACTAACAACAACTGATGTTGATGAGCGAGTAGTTGTGCTTGCAGGCCCAACTGCAGCTGTTCGTCATCATTGCAAACAGGTTATTGAAATTGAACAAGGAAAAGAAAAAGCTAGTGTAATTGCAAAACAAATAAGAAATTTCTTTGTGCAGCATGAGCAAGCACATGTTTCTCTTGATGCAATTATTAGAGTTCTTCCTTCAGGTGGTTGTCAAGTAAAAAAAATACGTAAGAGAAAAAACGAGTTATAATTCTTTAGGTGGTTTTTGTTTAATTATGCGTTGATCTTCATCAATAATGGGAAAGACCCCTCGAAAGCCGCAGTTATTACATAAATAATGTGGATTGCCAATGCCAAGAATAAGTCCAACACCACTATTACTTGCGCCAACCATTTTGTAGTTTTGGTGTTTGCATCGAGGACATATTCGTTCTTCTCGTTTGGGAACTTGCAGCGATGAAGGCATTAAGAGGATATAGAGAAGTACAAAAATCACTGCTGTGCTCAAGAGCGTTATAATAATTGATGTGGCGACGTTCATTTTGGGCGTTGTACGTGCGGATTTATCTTTTGGAGATAAACAGATGCATCCATTGATGCTGTTTATTTTTGATGTTGAGCAAGGAAAATAAAGACGAGGACAAAGCAAGCAATGCTAAAGTATAAAAAAACTTTATTTAGTGGCTCAGGTAAAAATAGACCGATTGCAACAAAGAAAAGTCCAATAAACGAGATAATGAATTCTCCTTGAATGAAATTAACATCTCCTTGAATTTTTGTCATTTGTTTTTTCATGTCTTCAACAGGTCTTTTTTTCAGGTGTCTAATAACAATAACTTTCTTATGACTAATAGTGCTTACAACTTGAGGTATATAGCTACTCGCGTATTTTCCACTATGAGAAAGAAATGTTTCTTCAAGTTCTAAATTAGATTTATTTTTGACGTAATCTTCAAGTTCTTTAATGATGTAAGTGGTATCTAATGGTAGTTTTATTTTCTTTGCTAGATACTTAAGAATTGTAATGTCTTCTTTAATAAGAATTTTTGATTTAGGTTTAATTATTTTAACATGAACCTTATCGCCGTTAACAAGTGTTGCTTCGTGAGTTTGGGAAACTACATCAACAAGAAGTGGTTTTGTGATGATATTTGAAAAAATTGTTTCAAGAGGTCTGGTATATTGCTTTGCAAGTTCTTCTTCAAATTCTTTGTATGCTATTGGCGTTCCTTTATCTCGTAACCTTGCTAATGCTTTACAATAGTCTGTAGGAATGAGATCAACTCTAAATTTGAGTAGTTGTCCAAGAAGCACAAATCCTCCTCCAAGTTCTTCAAGAACAATTTTTAATCTATCTTGAGGAGATTGTTTATGCGTTTCCTTGTTTGATGCAACGCCTAGTAAGTTTCCAAAGCCTCTTTTGATAAGAACACTTTCAACTTGTTTATATCTCTCTGTTTGCATAATATTCTCAACAAAACCTCCTATTTAAATCATACGATAACGTAACGTTTAAAAACCATACATCTTTACTTCCTAAAAGTTCAACATTTATGCGACGGTGGTTGAATGGTACAATGGGGCCTTGCCAAGGTGCTTAAAAACTCTAACGCGTTTTTTGCACCCGCAAAGAGGCTTCGGCCTGGGTTCGATTCCCAGTCGTCGCATTCATTCTTTTTCCCCAACCGCATCTTTTATAAACGGACTTCGGCTCTTTTTTTATTAGTTGAGCCTGTAGCTTAGTCTGGTTGAGCGCCAGTCTTATATGACGGCATCTCGCAAAGTAAGGGATGTTTGCTCCAAGAGAGCTGGTGGTCGGGGGTTCAAATCAGCAGACTGTCATCCAGCGTGCAGTACGCCGGCAGCTGTTGTGAACGTCCCCCCAGGCTCACTCTTTTTACTTTGTCTTATTCTAAGCATCAAAAACCGGCGTTGTTCAAAAAGGTATAAATATGTATACTGACAAGAAATTACTATGGTTCAGACAGAAATTTCCGGTCAGTATGAAGTTAGTTTACACAAGCAAGTTATTAAAGTTTTTCATGCTTCAGGCATGAAATATCATG
>JAIPJP010000010.1 GCA_021734105.1 Candidatus Woesearchaeota archaeon | reverse complement strand
TGGTCAACGCATCCACCCATTCAAGATAGAATTAAGCGTCTTGAGCAGATGTGAACTAAAAAAGAACTATGAGATTACAAATGGTCATTAAGTTTTTTTAATAAAGACTCTTGTTTGTAAACGAGATGAAAAAACTTTTGAGATATAATTTAAAATGATTATTCCACCTAAACTTAAAAAAGGAGATGCAATCCGCGTTGTTGCTCCTGCTCGCAGTGCAACAATCTCAACAGATGAATTTGTTAATGCAGCAAAAAGTAATTTAGAAGCGCAAGGTTTCACTGTAATTTTCTCTAAAAATCTTTTTGAAAAAGACTTAATGAATTCTTCATCTATTAAGTCTCGAGTTGATGACTTGCATGAAGCATTTGGTGATAAAAATGCGAAAGCAATTTTCACTTATATTGGCGGATTTAACTCTAATGAATTATTATCTTATCTTGATTATGAGTTAATCAAGGCAAATCCTAAGATTTTGTGCGGGTTTTCAGATATTACTGCACTCTGTAATGCAATTACTGCAAAAACTGGTTTGGTGACGTATTCAGGGCTTCACTTTTCAACATGGGCAATGAAAAAAGAGTTCGAGTATAATCTTGAATATTTTAAAAAAAGCTTACTTGAAGAAGATGAATTTGAAGTAAAACCTTCTAAAACTTGGTCTGATGATCCTTGGTATAAAGACCAAGAAAATAGGACGTTGATGAAAAATAGTGGTTATTGGATTCTTCATGAAGGGGAAGCAAAAGGAACAATTTTTGGTGGAAATCTTTGCACTTTTAATTTACTTCAAGGAACTGAATTCATGCCTGATATTTCTAATTCAATTCTATTTCTTGAAGATGATGATTTTGCAGGAGCTGATTTTGATGTTGAATTTGATAGAAATTTACAATCTTTAATTCATCAGCCCAACTTTGAAAAAGTTAAAGGAATTGTAATTGGAAGATTTCAAGAAGGTTCAAAAATGAATCTTGAAAAATTGAAATATATAATTGAATCTAAAGAGGAATTAAAGAATCTTCCCATTATTGCAAATGCTGATTTTGGACATACAAATCCTTTGATTACTTTTCCTATTGGTGGAACTGCTTCTCTTATGGTAAAAAACAATTCTGTAGAACTAAAAATTCTTAAACATTAAAAAATAAAATAAAAAATAATTTTTTTACTTGTTTTTATTCTTCGATAACAGTTATTGCGCCTTCTGGTGCTGCGCCTTCGCATGCCCGACAAACAACGCATTGGTCTGCGTGCGCGACTACGATTTTTCCGCCTTGTTCTTCAAACACGCCTGCTGGGCACACGTCAAGAATGCTTTTGTCATCGCCTAGTTTGTCATAATCAATTTCAATTCTTACCATAAATATCACCTATAGGTTATGTTGTAATGGTTATTCTTTTTATGCTTTTCGCTCCCTATCTTCTGCTAATTTTTCATGTTCTTTTCGTCTGATGACTGCATCTTGTTCAGCTTCTTTAAATAATTGTTCTGCTCGTTTTGGGAATTGCATTTTCAATGCTTTGTACCTGATTTCATTATTTATAAAATCTGCAAATGGCACGTTTGGCGTTGGCGCATCAAGAAGGAATGGATTTTCTCCTTGTTCTATTCGTCGAGGATCATAGCGATACAGTGGCCAATAACCACTCTTTACTGCTTGTTTTTCTTCTGCGACGCTTTGTTTCATATCAATACCGTGTGCTATACATGGTGCGTAAGCAATAATAATTGATGGCCCATTATAGCTTTCTGCTTCAATCATTGTTTTTACAACATGCGCCATATTTGCTCCGAGGTTTATTGATGCAACATAAATGTTTTCGTATGTTCTAAAGATTGCTCCTAGATCTTTTTTCTTTTGTTCTTTTCCTGAGATGGCAAACTTTGCTGTTGCTCCTCGGGGCGTTGCTTTGGAACATTGTCCTCCTGTATTACTATATACTTCTGTATCTAAAACGAGTACGTTAACATTTTTTCCCGATGCTAATACGTGATCTAGTCCGCCAAAGCCTATATCGTACGCCCATCCATCGCCGCCGATTATCCAAATGCTTTTTTCAAGAAGATAGTCTTTAAGATTATTTATTTTAGTAAGAATTGGTTGGCTCTCGCCGTGACTTTCGTTTACTGCTTGGGAAAGATGCATAGTAACTTGTTTTGCCAAATCTTTGGTTTCATCGTCTTTTCTCTCCCAGTGGGGCAAGAAATTGCTAATTGCTTGGGTAAGTTCTTGTGTTGTTCCTGTGCGAAGTACTTTTTCTAAGAGCTCTTTGAGTTGTTTTCTGTTTGCATCAACGGCAAGTCTAAACCCATAACCATATTCCGCGTTATCTTCAAAAAGGCTATTTGCCCATGCAGGTCCTTTTCCTTCAGGTGTTGTCGTGTAGGGAATTGTCGGGAATGTTCCCCCAAATATGGAGCTGCATCCTGTTGCATTTGCAATCATCATATTATCGCCAAAGAGTTGTGTTGCAACTTTTATGTATGCTGTTTCTCCGCATCCTGCGCATGCACCGCTAAATTCAAAGAGCGGCGTTTTAAGTTGACTGCCTTTAACTGAGTTAAGGTTTGTACCTTCAAGATTATCCGGCAGTTTATCGAAGAATCGTTGATTCTCGTTTTCTCCTGCTGCTCGTTCTTTTGCGATATCGTTTGGAACAAGTGCACCTACTGGACATTGCGTAATACAATTGCCACATGCTTCGCACCCTGTACAATCTTCTGGATAAACTTGTACTTTGAATTGTAAATCGTTTTCGTGTTTGCCTTTTGCTGGTAGTGTAGTAAATGTTTGTGGCGCGCCTTCTAAATCTTTTGGCTGTATTTGTTTTGTTCGTATAGCTGCATGTGGACAAACCATGGAGCATATACCGCATTGTATGCATTTTTCAGGAAGCCATTTTGGCACTTTGTTTGCGATGCCTCGTTTTTCTAATTGTGTTGTGCCTGTTGGTACTGTGCCATCAACGGGCATTGCAGAAACAGGTATATTATCTCCTTTGAATTGGCTGATGGGATTAATAATATTATGAATAAACCCTTCGCCTGTTGGATGTTGATGTTCTTTTACTGCATTTGTTTCTTCTTGGGGAATGTTTACTTGTATGGTTGCATCTTTTGCTTCGTCGATACATTGCCAATTCATACTTACAATTCGTTCTCCTTTTCGTTTGAATTGTTTTTCAACTGCTTTTTTCATTAAGTCAATTGCTTCATCCTCTGGCAAAATTCCTGAAACTTTGAAAAATGCTGTCTGCATGGCTGTACTAATCTTTGTTCCAAGACCTACTTTTTCTGCTATGGCGTTTGCATTAATAATATAGAAACGGATATTTTTATCGCGAATTGTTTGTTGCATATTTGCAGTTAAATGACTAAATACTTCATCTTTATTCCATGTGCAATTCAAAAGAAATGTTCCTCCTTTACAAATATTTTCTAAGATGTCGTATTTACCGATGTATTCTGGCTTATGAAGTGCAACAAAATTTGCTTTGGTGAGTAGATAGGTTGAGCGAATAGGTTCATTACTAAACCTGAGATGTGAAACAGTAACGCCTCCTGATTTTTTTGAATCATAGGAGAAGTATCCTTGTACGTATTTATTAGTTTCCTGACCAATAATTTTAATCGAGTTTTTGTTTGCACTCACGGTTCCATCTGAGCCGTAGCCCCAGAATTTACAATTAACAACTTCTTGTTGTGCGGACTCAATATGCTCTGTTAAAGGAATTGACAAATGAGTGACATCATCATTAATCCCTACAGTAAATCCATGAAAGCCTTTGTTTGTTAAATGATCAAAGACTGCTTTGACGTGACTTGGATTAAATTCTTTTGATGATAAACCATATCGTCCACCAATAACTTGTACGTTTCCAAATCCTTGTTCTTTTCCTGCGCGGGATTGAAGTGCAGCAAGGACATCTAAGTAGAGGGGTTCGCCAATACTTCCTGGTTCTTTGGTTCTATCAAGAACCGCAATTTCTTTCACGCTTTGTGGCAGGCTTCCTAAGAAGTCAGGAACGCTAAATGGTCGATAAACGCGTACTTTTATTGCGCCAACTTTTTCGCCTCGACCAACTAAATAATCAATAGTCTCATGTATAGTTTCATTTGCACTACCCATAGCAATAATTATTTTTTCTGCATCTGGCGCACCAATGTAATCAAACAAATGGTAGCTTCGTCCTGTTGCTTGCTCAAACTGAGTCATTCTTTTTTTAATCAATTCAGGGGTTGCATCATAAAATTTGTTGACACTTTCTCTTCCTTGAAAATATACATCTGGATTTTCAGCACCTACTTTTGCGATTGGATGTTCTGGATTTAACGAGTTTGCTTTAAATGCTTTAATCCCCTCATATGCAACGAATTCTCGCAGAATATCTTCTGAGATAGTTTCTATTTTTTGGAGTTCGTGTGATGTGCGAAACCCATCAAAGAAATTGATAAATGGGATGCGTGCTTCAGGACTAACGCTATGACTAATAACTGCTAAATCTTGTACTTCTTGCACGCTTGCAGCACTTACCAGTCCAAAGCCGGTGTTTCGTGCACTCATCACATCGCTATGGTCACCAAAAATGGATAGTGCTTGCGCTGCTAAACTTCGTGAGGCAACATGCATAACGCAAGGGAGTAATTCGCCTGCGATTTTATGTAAGTTAGGAAGCATAAGAAGTAATCCTTGTGATGCAGTAAATGTTGTTGTAAGCGCTCCACCAGTAAGTGAGCCATGAATTGCGCCTGACGCACCTGCTTCACTTTGCATTTCAATAACATCAACAGTTTGATTAAAAAGATTTTTTTTTTGTTGTGCAGCCCATTGGTCTGCGAGTTCTCCCATTGGGGATGATGGGGTAATAGGATAAATTGCTGCAACCTCGCTAAATGCGTAGGCTATATTTGCTGCTGCGGTGTTTCCATCACAGATGATTGTTTCTTTTTTTGTCATAGTTTATAATCCTCTGTTTTTTATCAGGGTAATATTTTTTGCAATGCAAGGCCGATGCTTGCTCCAATACCTGCTGTTATGAGTTGCATGATGCTAAATGCAACGATGAGTGCTACAGGCATAACATTAAGTAGAACAAGAAATAATGCTCCTGTGCTAATAACTGCTGCTTTTATGCTTGCTAGGACTGTTATTGTTTTTATACTTTCTTGTATAGTGCGTACGTTTGTTTTTACCTGTTGTTGTTTTATTTTTTTTGCCACAAGTTTAATGAGTAAAACAAACACAAGATTTCCTGCCCAAATAAATGGAATCATCATCACGACAATAGTGCTATATGGTCCAAAAAGGAGGCCTCGAAGAATTGTCGCAATGCTTGGTAAGATAATGATGGGAATGGTTTGTATCATGCGTAGTCGTAATGCTGCAACAACTAGTGCAGTGTTTACAACAATGCCAACAAGAAGTTGTGGATGACCCAAAATAAAGGGGATAAAGAAGCTAACAAAGCTTAGAATTGCTAAGTACCAATAAGCTTGTGTTGAGTTATAAATGGTTTCGATTGTCTTTTGATTTATTGTTTTCATAGTATTATTTCAAATGATTCTATATTTATATTATTTAGGGTTGTTTCTTGCTTAAAAAAATTAGTAGTCCTTTGTCTGTAGTTATTATGTTGTTTGTAAATAATGAGTCTTATGCTTTAATTTCTTTATCCAACTATTTTCTTCTCTAGGCTCTGTTCAAAATCGTTTGTCTAATTACTTTGAAAGTTTTTTTTAAGTTAGACGCATTTCGTCTTCATCAACGAAATAGATGCGTTTGGCGATAATACTTTTGTAAATCTAGAGAGAATAATACTTTGCAGCATGCATTTATCCTCTATTTTGAATATAGCCCTTAAATAGAAATGTTTTTAAACAATATAACTTGAAGCGAAGGTATGGTGTTTGTGAGAAAAGTTACGTTGCATAATGTTGATTATTTTTATCTTTTTCATACTGAAACGTCTCAAGGTGTTTTTCATAAACATAATCGTTATATAGGTACAAACGAGCCAACTTCTTTGCGCTTAAAGGATCTAGAAAAGCAGTTTCTTAAAGACATTCGAGATGGAAAGTTATCTCATGAGGAAGAGAAAAAACATGATGTTATTAAAATTCTTCAGGATATGCAACAGCGCGAAGGTTATATTGGTGATGCTTCTTTAGTAGAGCTTGCTAAAGAATTACATATTCCTCTTGCAGATCTTGTTGGTGTTGCAACTTTTTATTCTCAATTCAAATTAACTAAACCTGGTAAATACACCATAAGCATATGTAATGGAACTGCTTGTCATATTAAACACTCGCCTGAAATTACGCGATTTGTTAGTGATTATCTTAAGATTCATCCAGGACAAGTTACCTCTGATGGTAAGTTTGGTTTAGAATCAGTAAATTGTATTGGTGCTTGTGCGCGCGCTCCTGCTATGATGATTAATGGAATGGTATATGGTGAACTTGATCGCGAGAAAATAAAAAAAATTTTGGGTACATTAAACTAAATTAGGTAAGATAATGACACAAGAAAAAGAAGCAACACAATTATTGCATGCTGATAGAATTACAGTAGGTCTTGCAACGTGCGGTCTTTCTGCTGGTGGTCAGCCTGTATTTGATGCTCTTAAAAAAGCGAATGTTCTTCCTGTAATGAAGACTGGTTGTGTGGGTATGTGTTATGCTGAACCTATCGTAACAGTGGTGCAAGACGGTGTGCAATCTATTTACGGTCCGCTTACTATTCAAGAAGTTCCTGCTTTACTTAAGGCTATTAAGAAAAGAAAACGTTATGAGAAACGATTCCTTGCAGCAAGTGTAGATAAGCTTCCTTTTTACAAAAAGCAACAACGAATAGTGCTTGCGCATTGTGGTATTATTGATCCAACAAATATTTCTCAGTATGAAGCGCTCAATGGTTTTACTGGACTCAAAAAAGCTTTGCTCTTAAAACCCTCTCAAGTTATTGATGTCGTTGAAAAAGCAGGGCTTCGTGGTCGGGGTGGTGCTGGTTTTCCAACGGCCAGAAAATGGCGTTTTATTGCCGATAAGAAGGGTCAGAAGTATTTGATTTGTAATGGTGATGAAGGCGATCCTGGAGCATTTATGAATAGAACGCTTATGGAGAGCGATCCCTTTAAGATTATTGAAGGGCTTATTATTGGTGCGTACGCTACAGGGGTTTCTAAAGGTATTATTTATACGCGTGCTGAATATCCTTTAGCTATTAAAACGCTTCAAGAAGCAATTGATATTTGTTACAAACATAATTTTCTTGGAGAGCATATTTTAGGTAATAAAAATTTTCATTTTGATTTACGTATTCAACAAGGCGCAGGCGCGTATGTTTGTGGAGAAGAAACTGCACTTCTTGCAAGTCTTGAAGGGCTTCGTGGTTCTCCTCGTCCTCGCCCCCCTTACCCCGCGCAATCAGGGCTTTTTGGAAAACCAACAATAGTAAACAATGTAGGAACATGGGGTCATGTGGCAACAATTTTTCAAATTGGCGTTACTAATTATGCGCAAATAGGTTCAAAATTTTCTAAAGGAACAAAGATTTTATGTTTGAGTGGAAAAATCCAGCGAACGGGAGTTATTGAAGTACCGTTTGGTATTACTCTTAAAGAAATTATTTATGATATTGGTGGAGGAACCCCTCTAGGTACACAGTTTAAAGCATTATTTCCTGGCGGTCCTGCAGGTGGTTGTATTGTTGAAAAAGATTTGGGAAAAACGCTTGATTATGAATCAATGAAAGAACTTGAAACGATTATGGGTTCTGGAAGTTTTATTATTACTAACACACAATCTTGTATGGTAAATATGGCAAAATTTTTTATGACATTTACTACGCAGGAAAGTTGCGGAAAATGCACGCCGTGTCGTGAAGGAACAACACGATTACTTGAGATGTTAACTAAAGTTTCTCGTGGTAATGGCACTGTTCAAGATATTGATAAAATCAAGGAATTAGCAGAATTTGTTAGTGATGCATCGCTCTGTGGTCTTGGACAATTCGCTCCAAATCCCGTGCTTTCAACTATTAAACATTTCAGAAAAGAATATGAAGAACATATCTTACACAAAACATGTCCTGCGCATGTCTGCGAAAATTTACTTAAATATGAGATTGTCGAAAGTAAATGTATTGGTTGCGGTGCATGTAAAGCGCAATGTCCTGTTCATTGTATTAGTGGCGACTTAAAAAAACCTCATGTTATTGATCAATCAAAATGCATAAAATGCGGTAAATGCTATGAAGTATGTGCGTTTGATGCTATTACTAAAAAATAATTCGAAATATAAGTGACTGTAATGATACAAAAAACTAAGAAAAAAGAGAAGATAACATTTGAAATAGATGGCATTAAAGTAGTTGGAAAAGCAGAAGAAAAAATTATTGATGTTGCAAAACGTTACGCTATTGATATTCCTCATTTATGTATGCATCCTCGTTTAGAACGTATTGGTGCTTGTCGTCTTTGTCTTGTAGAAATTGATAATAATAAAAAACCGGTAACGTCTTGTACGCAACCAATTACTGAAGGTATGAAAGTAAAAACTCACACGCCTAGAATTTTAAACGATAGGAAAAAGGCATTACAACTTATTTTAGCAAATCATGATTACGCTTGTGTTACTTGCACGCAAAACTTACATTGCAAATTACAATCTTATGCTGAAGAATTTGGAATTCACACGTTGCCCTATGAAGGAAAAAAACGTCAATCAATAATTGATACTAGTAGTAAATCAATTGTTCGTGATAATAATCGTTGTATTCTTTGTCAACGATGTATTAGGATTTGCAATGATGTGCAAACTGTTGGCGCACTAAGTTTACAAAATAGGGGGTTTAACTCAAAAATTACTCCTCCGCTTGATTTGAATATGGCAACAAGTAATTGTGTGAATTGCGGTCAATGTGTTGTGGTGTGTCCTACGGGTGCTTTGTATGAAAAGCAAGATATTGAGCCAATTATTAAATTATTGCAATCAAAAGATAAACATGTTGTTGCGCAAACAGCACCTTCAATTAGAGCGGCTCTTGGCGAACTTTTTGACATGCCTCTTGGAACACCTGTAACAGGAAAATTGGTTACATCTCTTAAAGAAATTGGTTTTGATAAAGTATTTGATACAGACCTTGCAGCAGATATGACTATTGTAGAAGAAGCAACTGAGTTTGTTAAGCGGTTTAAATCAAAAAAGAATTTGCCGATGATAACAACTTGTTGTCCTGCGTGGATTAAATTTGCTGAACAATTTTTCTTTGAGCAACTTAATCACATGTCTACATGTAGAAGTCCGCAGGCAATGATGGCTTCTATGATTAAAACATGGTATGCAAAAAAGAATAATCTTAAGCCTGAAAATATTGTTTTAGTGGATATCATGCCGTGTACCGCAAAAAAATTTGAAATTGCTCGTCCAGAATTTGTTGGCGAAGCAGATTATGTGATAACAACAGTTGAGCTTGCAAAACTTATTAAACAATTTAACATTGACTTTCCAAATCTTCCTGACCAAGATTTTGATAAACCGCTAGGTGATAGTTCTGGTGGGGGAGATATTTTTGGTCGTACTGGCGGTGTGATGGAAGCTGCATTGCGTACTGCAGCCGAGATGATTACTGGAAAATCTGCAACGGATGTTGAGTATAAAAAAACTCGTGGTCTTGATTTGCGAAAAGAATTCGAGCTTATAATTGGTAAAGAAAAAGTAAATATTGCTGTTGTGCAAACGCTTGGTGAAGCAAGAAAAGTAATGAATGAAATTCGTGCTGGAACATGTACATATGATTTTATTGAAATTATGGCTTGTTATGGTGGTTGTGTTGGTGGTGGTCAGCCGCGTTATGAAGATCCTAAAGTTTTAAAGAAACGTGCAGAAGCACTTAATAAAATTGATGTAAATAAAAAGGTTCGAAAATCTCATAAGAATCCTGCAGTTATGAAGTTGTACAAGGAATATATTGGAGAGCCCGGTGGTAAGCGAGCACATAAACTCCTTCACACCTCTTACACCGAGAGAGAATTTTTATAATTAATTTATTGCATATATCCTGTGGTGATACGATGGCGTTATTAGATACGTTAAAAAAAAGAGCGCAAGAAAATCCGAAGCGAATAGTTTTCCCTGAAAGTACTGATGACAGGGTGTTAAAGGCAGCAGCAACTATTCTTGCCGAAGGTATTGCGCATGTTATTCTTCTTGGCGATATTGATAAAATAAAATGGCGTGCTGGAGAACTTAATCTTGATATTTCAAAAGCAGAACTATATACTCCTTGTGATGATGTAAGAAAAGATGAGTTTGTAAATTTTTTGCTTAAAAAACGTGCGCATAAAGGAATAACTAAAAAAGAAGCTGAAAATCAAGTTTGTCAGGTAACAACATTCGGTGTGCTTATGGTTGCAAAAGGTTTAGCAGATGGTGTTGTAAGTGGTGCAACGATTGCAACAGCTGAAACGCTTCGGCCAGCACTACAAATTATTGGTATAAAAGAAAATACAAAACTTGCATCAAGCTTTTTTATAATGAGAACGCCCCAAGAGAAAACGTATTTCTTTGCTGATTGTGGTTTTGTAATTAATCCTTCAGCCGATGAACTTGCATCGATTGCTATTGCAACCGCAGATTCTGCAAAGTCGTTTGGTTTTGAGCCAAAAGTTGCCTTGCTTTCGTTTTCAACAAAAGGAAGTGCAGAAGATGAGCTTGTACAAAAAGTGCAAATGGCAACAAATACAGCGAAAACTCTTCGTCCAGATCTTTGTATTGATGGGGAATTACAACTAGATGCTGCAATTGTGCCTAGTGTTGCACAAAAGAAATGTCCTGATTCTCCATTAAAAGGAGATGCAAATGTTCTTATTTTTCCAGATTTACAGTCAGGAAATATAGGTTATAAGTTAGTGGAGCGTTTTGCTCATGCTAAGGCCATTGGTCCTATTATTCAGGGTTTGCAAAAACCAGTAAATGATTTAAGTCGGGGTTGTAGTCCAGATGATATTGTTGCTGTAACGATTTTAACCGTTATAGAAGCACAACGAGGAAGTGAAGAATGAATGTGTTAGTATTAAATAGTGGAAGTTCATCCTTAAAGTTTCAAATTATTGATACCAAAAAAGAACAAGTATTTCTCAAAGGTCATGTTGATGGTATTGGTCTTAATTCCTGTAAAATAATAATTAATAATAAGGAGCATAGCAAGAAAATTAAGAATCACGCTCAAGCAATTTCATTTATTTTTTCTAAAATTGACATGTCTTTAGTTCACGCTGTTGGTCATCGCGTCGTACATGGTGGCGAGTATTATACTTCGGCAACAAAAATAACTGCAAGCGTTCTGAAGCGAATTAATCAGTTAAGTTCTCTTGCACCATTACATAATCCTTCAAATCTTGCAGGAATTATTGCTGTAAAAAAATTATTTCCTAAGCTTCCTCAAGTTGCGGTTTTTGATACGGCATTTCATCAAACGATTCCTCCTGAAGCGTTTATGTATGGCATTCCTTATGATTATTACAAAAAATATAAAATTCGTAAATATGGGTTTCATGGAACGAGTCATAAATATATTGTTGCGCAAACAAAGAAATTATTAAACAAACGCACTATTAATATGGTTTCTTGTCATATTGGTAATGGTTCAAGTATCACGGCGATAAAAAATAATATCTCTATTGATACGTCTATGGGTTTTACTCCTCTTCCTGGAATTATTATGGGTACGCGTAGTGGCGATATTGATCCTGAGATTATTGGTTTTTTAGAAGAAAAAGAACATTTGTCAACTGCTGAAGTTAAATCTATTCTGAATAAAAAAAGCGGCCTTTTGGGTGTCGCTGGAAGTAGTGATATGCGTGTACTTCATGATCGTGCAATTAATGGTGATAAGCGAGCAAAGCTTGCGATTGCTATTTTGGCGTATGATATTGCAAAATATATTGGTGCGTATGCGGGTATTATTGGCAGGCTTGATGCTATTGTGTTCACTGCAGGTCTTGGGGAAAATGCTTATTATCTTCGAGAAAAAGTTATGAATTATTTTATTGCGCGAAATATTGTTTTAGATAATGTAGCAAACAAAAAAAATAATGTTGTTATTTCCTCATCGTCGTCTATTGCCAAAGTGTTGGTTATTCCAACTAATGAAGAATTAATGATTGCAAAAGAAACAGCTGTTTTGTTGAAATAGTTTATTTTTATTCGCGCTTTTTTGGAATACGAACGCATACAAAACTAGAAAAACACCACTAACAAATAGTAACAAAATAGGAACATTTATAAACTCTAGGGCCTTTAATATTAACATAATGACTAAAAAACACCTACATACGGTAGATAGTCCTTTAGTGAGTGGCTTGTACACTGCGATTGCTCCAGTGATGAGTCCAGATATGTTTTTTTCAGGTGGTATGAGTGCACAATTATTTTTGCCTCCAAACCTTCGTAGGGATAGTTCTGATATTGATATGAACGGACTTCAAAGATTTTGCGTGCAAGAATTTGTTGATTTTTTAACTCCTGCACTTACTGAGTTTAAAGCTAATGGTTATGTTTTTAACGCTAAAAAAAGACATTACACGCTTGATGTTGACATCTCAAATGATGATGAAGTTATTATATTGCAATACCCTAAGAGATCTCTTGCTTCTCAAAAGAAATTAGATTATACTCTTCAACGAGAATCTGCTCATGCACAGACAATTCCTTTTGAAGAAACCTTAATTAGAGTAATTTCTGCTGAAGATTTGCTTGCAAGAAAATTACTTCGTTCTAATCGTTTTAAATCTGATTACAAGTTACCTACTCCTTTGATCACCTCTTTAGACGAAGCAATAGATGAACTTAATGTGTTAAAAGAAGAATATACTATTAATCGTTTTAATTTTGATCCTAAAGAATCTGCTAAGTATGTTGCTCGAATTCGTCTGTATGCAGATATGTTTGATATTGTGGCAATTGCAAATAATTGTCGTTTGGACAAAAATTATTTTATGGAGGCTGCTGATGACTATCAAGCTTTAAGTGGCCAAAAAGAAGCATTAGTAGATAAATTAACTTCTTATAATTCTGATGTTTTTCGTTAAGCGTTTATTTTTTAAATTGTTCGTATCTTATTTTTATGAATTAACTATTTTTGCCGTGATCGCATAATCTGGTATTGCGCTGGTCTCGAACGCTGCGAATTGGTGACTAGTTTTTACCAAGCTTCGTTTCGAGATAACCAGTTCCTTACGGAATTCCTGGTTCAAATCCGGGTCGCGGCGCTTTTTTGATTTCTTCTCTGAGAAAACTTTTTGTTTGTTCAAAAAGCGACGCACACGAATTGTGCCAAAAAACAAAGTTTTTTGTGCCACAAATCCGAATGTTTAGGATACCGCAAGTTAATTATTAACTTTTTTGCATACCAAACTGTCAAAGTAATGTTTAGCACACGCTCAAAACTTATTGTTTTTTATTCCTCGGCACAGAATCTATTTTGCATACATATGCAAAATAATTTCTTAACCAATCCAAACTTATTTATACTTCTTTTTGCATAATTATGCATTATGACTCGTCCTCCTAAGGAAAAAGTTATTGCCTTTAAGCCCAAGGCTTCGCATTTCATCCCTAGAGGCGTTTATCTCTCTGAATTAGAAACAATCAGGCTTTCACTCCAAGAAGCAGAGAGTTTACGTTTAGTCCATGTAGAAGGCTTACAACAGACGCTGGCAGCCCAACACATGGGTGTGCATCAATCAACCCTGCAGCGAATTCTTGCTAAAGCAGAAGCAAAATCAGCTCGAGCACTCATCAATGGCTGTGCTATTCAAATAGGAAACGCTTAAGTACTCTTAACAGTAAGCTCTAGTAATGTCTGAGCGTATGTTTTTCCCTTTAGCTACGAATGATGGGGTTGATTCTCTCATCGCAGATCAATTTTCGAACGCTCCTTTTTTTGGATTGTTTGATTTTGAAACACAGTCGTTTGTAGTAATTGATAATACGGCGCAACAAGATAAGGATAATGTAGCAGCAATTGAAGTGATTGTACGTACAGTAAATCCAACAACGATATTTGTAGAATGTTTAGGCCAAAATATTATTCGTTTGTTTCAAGAACGGGATATTAAGGTAGTCAAGGCAACGTACAAAACCGTTCGCGAAGTCATTGAGCATCGCGAAGAACTTCATGAACTCGAAGAAGATTGTGAGGAAATAAAATAATTCGGAGGAATCAAAAAAATGGTAGAAGCATATTGCGTTAAATGTAAGGAAAAGAAAGTAATGAAAGATCCTAAACCAAATAAAATGGCTAATGGTCGAGATAGTGTAAAAGGTGTCTGTCCTGATTGCGGAACAGGAATGTTTCGAATAGGTAAAATGCCTGAAGAGTAAATTAAATAAGCTGCTCTAAGCAGCATTTTTCTTTTCTTTTCTTGGATTATTTTTTTAGCCTGACTAAAGCTTTATAAATTCCTTATTTATTCTGAAAGTAGAATTATTCGCGGGGATAGTTCAGCCTGGTTAGATCGCCACGCTCATAAACGATCTTGAGCGATGAGTCATCATTTATGTTGACAATGATTATCAAGATGTGGTGTACCGTGGAAGTCGGGGGTTCAAATCCCCTTCCCCGCACTTATTTTTTTCTTCTTCGTTAGAATTGTTTGATTGGATTTGAATTTGTTCCTTTGGTGCCGAAAATTTGTTTGTTTTCGTGCACAAATCCCCTTTCCCGCACTTATTTTTTTCTTCTTCGTTAGAATTGTTTGATTGGATTTGAATTTGTTCCTTTGGTGCCGAAAATTTGTTTGTTTTCGTGCACAAATCCCCTTCCCCGCACTTATTTTTGGTTTTCTTTGAGTTTTTGTATTTTGTTGGGATTTGTAACGTCTGAATGCAGTCTGTTGATTGGCTGTTATGGAGCCCCTCTCCCGCACGTATTTTCTTGGTTTTTTTCTAAGAATTTAATCAAGTAGGTTAATAATTTTTTCAGCTTGTAGTACTAAATCATCTGGTGTTGCTTTGCCCTGCTTAAAGAAATATAGATGGTCTCCTTCATAGCGAGGAATCAGGTGCGTGTGTGCGTGTGCTACATCATCGCCCCAGACAGCAAGTACTATCTTTCGAGCTCCTAGTGCTTGTTTAAGTGCGCTTTCTAGCTTTTGTATGGTGGGGAAATGCGCTTCACTCACTTCTTTTGGAAAATCAAATACTTCCGGGTAATGTTTTTTAGGAATAAGTAGCGTATGCCCCTTGGCCACAGGATTGATGTCAAGAAATGCGATGAAGTGTTCGTCTTCGTAGACCTTTGTTGCAGGGATGTCTCCTGTGACGATTTTACAAAATATGCAGTTTTTCATAATGTTGTCCATTAAGTTATAGTGTTATTTAAACCTATAAAATTACCGTTTAGTAGTAATTAGCGAGAAGTTTATAGAACACGACAAATAAGTGCGACACTGAATCGTAAATTTTTACTTTAACGACTTTCTTAACTTTTTTGTGATGACTGTCGGTTTTTCATCCTTTAAGTCATCCTGTTACCTTTATAAGCATACGTCTATATAACTTTTTCGTTTTTAAAAGTAACAAAGAAAAAGAAAGAAAAAAATAGACTTATTGCGTTGTTGCGTGTGCAAAAGTGTTTTTATGCTCTTGTTCTGCTTTCATTTTCATCATTGCGTTAAATTCTTCTGAAAGCTTTTGCTCTTTATTTTGTCCTTGCATTGTGCTTAAGAATTGAGCCATTTGAGAGAAGATATTTGCCATATTGTTTAAGTCCATTCCTGCTGGAATATTCTCTCTTATGCCATAGTGTGCTTTTGGTTTGTCCTCTTCTTCTCTTCCGTAAAAACTTCTAAATACTTCACTTCTTGACTGCCTCTTTTTGGGGTTTGCGTCAAGATATGACATAGTAGATGTTATTGAAACATGGTCTGCATGGTCGTATGCTTCAAAAAGCCCTTTTTCTTCTAAAACCGTTTGCAAACTTAAATGCCTTATTGAGTGAATTGTGCAACGCCTTAAACTTTTGACTCCTGCCTCTTTAATCTTAAAATGTTTAAGGGTTTTATATCGTTCAGGGTCTATTGCCCTCGTTGTGCTTTCATTTGGTAGAATTGTGATTTTTTTGATTATAATTTCAACTTCTTTGCCCTCTTGTTCAACTTTTCCATAAAGATTGAATGTTTGAGGTTTATTAGAAATATTGATTATTTTATAGAGCATTTTACTTTGCCCATAAACTGTGCCATGTCCTGCACTATCTCGTGCCATTTCAAAATGTCTTTCGGCTGTTCTGACGGTTATGTGCTTTGTTTTGCTACTCATCCCAAAGAAGATATAACTGCCACTATGCTCTATTTGAAATTTATACTGCTTCGTATGTTCTCTTAATCTTTCAAGAAGTTCAGGAGTTAAGTGTTTGCTCGTTTCCATTGGTTTTTTTAATTTCTTTCTAACCACATAATGCACGACACCATATTTTAAATCTAAATCTGTCTCGTGCAAACAAATAATTTCGCTAATTCTTGCTCCTGTTTCGTAAGACAATAAAAAAAGATTTTTGAAATAATTAATAAAGAAAGGATGTTCTATATCCTCAATCTTATCAACTATATCTGCTAAAACTTTCTTTGATATTGTCTTGCTTTTTATCGCCAATCCCATTGGTTTTAAACTCCTACTTGGTTTTATTAATCTCATTTTCATTACACCCCCTTTTTTAAAAAAAGATGTAATGAAAATTGCATAAAATCCCTAAATTTGTTTTGTTAATTTTAGGGATAAATTTTCAGCTGATTTATCCCACTAAGTTTAAGGTATTAGTGTAATACTTGTATTACATAACTAATATATAAATTTTTCTGGAAACAAAAGATTTATTAAGTAATATGTGTATTACAGTAACATGAGGTGTTTTTATCATGGGTGACCATACTGTTACCATCAGAAATTGTGATAGAAATATTTGGCTTGATTTTGTTGCCAAATGTAAAAAAGAAAGAAAAACTGCTTGGGAAGTTCTTGAACCAATATTAAAAGAATATGTTAAGAAAAACAAGTAGTTGCTACTACTAAGTGTAGCAATAAGTTGATAAACAAACACTAATTTATTAAAAATATGGTTGTGTTAAAAATGAAAAAAGAAAGTTCCGAAACGGATGTAATCTTTAAATTAATTGCTCCTTTTATTGAAAAATTAGGTTATTCTGAAAAAATAAAAAATGAAATTGAACATGAAAAATCATTAGAAGTTGGTAGAAGCAAATATGTTTTCCCAGATATAGTTATTAATATTAACAATATTCCTGCTATTGTAATTGATGCTAAAAAAACCTCCGAAAATTTAGATTTATATGAGAGGCAGATTATTTCTTATGGATTATTATTAAAAGCTCCTTATTCTGCTTTATGTAATGGAGTAACTTTTAGAGTTTATGAAACACAAAGTGAAAAAATTGTTTGGGAAAAATCGTTAGATAAGTTACCTAGTTTTTTATCAAAAAAGAAATTAGAATCTAAATTACATCAAACAATAGATACTGTTTCAGAAGAAAAAATAGCAGAAGCTAAAAAAACACTTCTTGTTTTTGAAGGAATAAAAGAATTTTCTACTATATTATACAGATGTGAAGAAATAATAAGAGATAATGATGGTTTAACAGGAGCAGATGCCTTTGATGAAATTAGCAAATTATTATTTACAAAAATGTTTTTTGAAAAAAGAGCAATTGATACAAAAATAAATGAAATGTCGATTAAAAATGTTAATGATAGAGGCGGAGTAAAATATGTTAAAAATTATTTATTTAAAGAGGTAGTTGAAAACAATAAAGATATTTTTATTGGCGATGAAAAAATTGAGTTAGAAGATAGAACTGTTTTAAAAATAATTGATTTTTTAGATGGATACACTCTAATAAAAACAGATATAGATGTAAAAGGAAGAGCATTTGAAATATTTTTAGGAAAGACATTTACAGGGGGGTTAGGACAATTCTTTACGCCGAGAACAATTGTTAAATTTGCAGTTGGGTTTGCAGACCCTGAAATAAATTCAACTTTACAAGGAAAAAGCGAACCTTATCTTATATGTGATACCAGTTGCGGAAGTGGAGGGTTTTTGATAGAAGTATTCCAACATTTAATTAATAAAATAAAAAAATTACCTCAAAATAAACAAGATGGTCTTATTGAAAGATTATCGAAACATCAAATTTATGGAGTAGATATTAACCCTCGTTTAGTAAGGGTTGCAAAAATGAATATGGTCTTGCATGGTGACGGTCATGGTGGAATATATAAAAATAGTGGATTACTAAATATTAAAGAAGTAAAAGAAAATACTTTTGATTTAATTGTGACTAATCCTCCTTTTGGAAATAAAGATAAAGGGAAAGTTTTAGAATTATTTGAGTTAGGAAAAAGAAATAATAAAATAATGAAAGAGCAATTAAGAGAAGTATTATTTGTTGAGAGGTGCATAAACTTACTTAAAAAAGGCGGAGAACTAGCAGTTGTTTTGCCTGATGGAATCTTAAATAATGAGCAATTAAGTTATGTGAGAGATTTTATTAAAAGAGAAACAATAATAAAAGCTGTTGTTAGTTTGCCTGATAGAGCATTTAAGGCATCAGGGGCAAATAGTAAAACCAGTTTATTATTTCTAAAAAGAAAATTATCTGATGATGAGACACAACCCCCTATTTTTATGGCAATGGCTGAAGAAGTAGGTTTTGAAAGAAAAACTAAGCAAGCAAAAGAAATAGATGAAAATGATTTGCCAAATATTTTGAATGTATATAGGTCATTTAAAGCAAGTAAATCTTTTGAAAATCTGAAAAATAAAAAAGATATTTTAGAAATATTAAATGATAAACCTGCTTGTTTTCTTATAGGCGAAAATTTATTATCTTCAAGATTAGACGCAACCTATTATTATTCAAAATATGTTTTTGAAATAGATGGCGAAGACTCTTTAGTAAAAGATATTGCTAAATTATCAAGAAAAATTATTAATCCTAAAAAAAATCCAACAAACATAATTAAATATGTTCAGTTTAGCGATATTGAAAAAAAATTAGGAAGTATCATTAATATAGAAGAATTGTTAGGAGATGATGCACCTTCAAGAGCAAAATTAAATGTTGATAAGGGAGACATTATTTGTGCAAGAGTAAAAGATAGTGAAGAAAATGTTGCAATAGTGAATCAAGATTTAGATAAAGGTGTAGTTTCAACAGGGTTTGTAGTTTTAAAACCTAAACCGCCAATGACTTCTGAATGTTTGTATGCTTTATTAAGATTAAAATCTACTTTAAATCAAGTTAGGTGGAAATCCTCAGGAACAATAATGCCTGCAATTAGTGATGATGAATACTTAGAAATAAAAATACCTAAGTTAAATAATAAACAAATTGAAAGAATTACAAAAGAAATAAAAGAAGTTGAAACACAAAGAGAAATGATTAAACATAAATTACAAGAATTTTCTGTTAAAATAAAATAAGTTAATTCTTTTTATCTTTTAAGTATTTTGTTAGTTCTTGCACACTTTCTGTGTTTTTTTGTAGTGTTTTTTCAAATCTGAACATGAGATAAAAGCACATTGCAATAGGAAAGCCCATGTTTCCAATTAGGTTTATTATTTCGCTTTCTATCATTTTTATAAGTCATCCAAGAAGTCTTTATTTTGTTCTTCTTTCATTAGTTCTGAAAACTTTTTTGGTTTGTATGGTGTTACTGAATAGATGTCCCTATCTACTTCTACGAATAATTGTTTTAGTCCGATTAATTCTTTTAGTGATATATAACCCCATTCTGAACCCATTGGCGATATTACATATCCAAACATGGTGTCATAGTTTTTGTGGTTTATTTCTGCAATATACCAAGTCCATGAGCCAAGAAAGAATTTAAGATATATTTTTTTATCTTTGACATTTTCTTGACTATACAAATCAGGAACTTTCTCTAATTGCTTTAATGTTGGTTTATTCCACATAACACTAACCTCTATATGAATCCGTCAAGAAAATCTTTTGCTCTTGTGCCTTTTCGTGGTTTTCTTTGTCCGTAATAATCCCCAGTATGTCCGTATCCTTGTCTTTGTTTTTTCTTTAGGTGGCTTTTTGCCATTCTTTGACGGTCTTTTTTTAAGTCTCTTTTTGAGTGTCTTCTTCCATGAATAACTATTGCTCCGTCTTTTCTATGATATACCCATCCGTAACCTTTATGATAATGTATTTTATGAGGCATTTTTTACCACTCCCTTATACCCTTTTTTGCTTTGGCTTTTTCTTTGATTTCTTCGGCTTTTAGCTCGACATTTTCAAAGATTATTTCTTCTTTTTTCTCAAGTTCTTTGAGTATGCTTTCTTTGTTTAAATCGTCATCATGCAGGTCATTAACCTCTACAATCTTGACTATTTTTTCTTTGCTTGATTTGATTACTTCTTTAGTTTCTAAATTCAAATCTTGAAACATTGGCTCGTCTGTTTCTACATAAGCGATAATTTTCTCGTTTTTCCTTACTGCTTTTGTGATTTTCATTTTAGCACTATTACCTCTATGTATGCGTTGCCTGTAACTCCACAACTATATAGCGTTGAAACTCTGCAATCTATCTCTATGGTTGCTCCCTCTTTGAGTGTCATGTAGTTGCCTGTGCTTGGACTTACACCTACCCAAAAACGAATGTCACCATATCCTGTTGGATTGTGCAATATGAGTTTTTTACAAGTAACACCAAAAGAATATGAATTTATGTTAGTCCATTGAGGAATACTTATTCTTGCCATGTTGTGAATGTCAAGACCATTTAAACGACTATTAACAGGCGTTGTTTCAGGGTTAGTTATTTCTGCCATGATGGAAACACCCCCATTGGAGCAATCTTATCATAAGCTTCAAAGAGTTGCCCATTAACTAACATTTTTTGCATATTTGCATTAAGCTTGTCAAAAATATCTTTCTTGACAACAAAATAAGTATAATCCCCGTAACAATCCCCATCAGTTAAGAAAACCGTAAATCTAAACTTTTTTTGCGGGTCTATTTTTACAAATGTTGGAAAGTTTAGTTTTAATCTACCGTATGAATCACATCTGCCTGAACGAATCCCTTTAAGAGAAGCGTCTGTATTAAGCCCCATGTAAGCAATACAAATAAGCGGTCTGTTTCCACTAAGATTTATTTCTTTGACAAAATAATATTCATCTTGTGGCGGTTTTAAGTCTATATTGCCTGTTGCATTTGCATAAAACTGCTTGAATACTGTTTCAAATAAATGAAGTGGATAGTCTTGCATTTTCTTTTAATTCCTCTTGCTTAAAAATCCTAAAATCGTTATTGCTCCTGCAATTATTCCGATTATCGTTGCTATTTCGTTGAGTTTCATTTTTTCCAAATATACTCCTTTGTCAAGTAATATGCCAAAACTCCTGCTCCTGCAAGTAGCAAGAAATTAGGTTTTTTCTTTTCCTTAATGTTCAAAGCCCCTGTTATTTGTTCGTCTTGCTGACCAAAAAGAGCTGTTTTAAAATCATCAAAAGTTTTGCCTATGATTCCTTTTTCTTTGACTTCTTTAGCATGATTTTTTATGCTTCCAAGAATAAAACCGCCTGTTTTTTTCGCAATGTTTAACCCTGCTTTTGCTGGTTTTGTTGCTATGCTAAAACCTTTTTTTAGTCCTTTTCCAATATTACTAAACAACTTACGGCTTTTTGTTAAGACGCTTTTTCCTGCTCCTCTCATTTTTGAGAATAAACCTTTTGCACTTCGCCCCATTTTCTTTGTGCTTTTCTTTGATACTCTTCCTATTCTTGAGGTTGCTTTTCTCAAAAAACTTGAACTTTTGTGCATGACTTTTTTAGCTTTAGATTTATATTTAGAAAGTCGAGACGAAACGCTACTCTTTGCTTTTCTAAAAAAGCTTTTCACACTTGAAAGTCTTGATTTTTTCTTTACTGCTGGTTTTGAATATGACTTTTTTGAATATGATTTTGTTGAAACTTTTGGTTTTGGTCTTGAGTATGTTTTTCTTGTAGTAATTCTTTTTTTTACTCTTGAAAAAGTCTTTTTTGCTCTGCTTGAAACTCTTTTTGCTGTGCTTCTAACTTTCTTTGCGATACTTGAAAGACGAGATTTTAAACTACTTCTTTTCTTTGTGCTTCTTGAACGAGATTTAGAACGGCTTTTAGAGTAGCTTCTCTTTGAACTTCTACGAGTTGATTTTCTTGAACTCTTCCTGCTTTTTCTTCTTCTTGCCATTATCCTTTAACCCCAAAACTTGCGAGAACTAACAAAATTCCTGCTCCTGTGGTTGCAGGTTCAGGAATGACAATCATTACAAAACCCACAAGTAACATAAGGAATTTTACGCCTCTCATTTTTGCCCTTTAAACTCCTTTAGCACAAACAATAAACCGATTATAGCTACTGCTAACATAGTCCAATTAACAGAAGATAAAACAGGTTTATCGCCACCGCCACCGCTTATTTTTGGCGGTATGACGCTAAAATCAAACCATACCAAAGTAACTCACCCCCTTACTCATTTGGCAAGATGAGTTCTTGAGTTACTACGCTGATGTTGGCTGTTCCTGTTGGTGTTCCACAATTAATTTTTAACTCAAAACTTGACGCTTCGCCTGTATCTATTGGCTCACTTCCGCCTAAGTCAAAGTCAATCATGGTTACGCCATTTTCAACACTTTCAAGACCGTATTCTGTTTTGTCATCTGCCCTGCTCATGTCAAACCTTTCTTTTCTGACTGTTTGCAGTCCATTAAGTAAAACCTCAAAATCTGTGCATAAAGTGTTGCTTTGAACCCCATTATCAACAAGTTTTAGGAATATTTTTTGATAGACATTTCCAAGAGGAAGTTTAATCGTTTGCACTCCTGACGCTGTTACATCTTGCACGATTTCAAACTCTTTGATTACGCCCATATTTTGAGCTTCAAGACCCATTTCTTCAGGGTTTCCCTCTTCTTCGACTGTTACATCAAGATAAGCCCAATCAATATTAAACCCTGTTCCTGAATCAATATCTGTTGCTTGACCCCATGTTATAACTAACTGCAAAGTGTTAAGTTCTTGTGCAGGAAGTAAGGTATCAAGTTCATCTCTGTCAAGGTCAAAATCAATATAAGTGGTTGCACTAAAAGACTGGTTGCTCTGTGACGCACTCGCTGGTGTTTGCACTTTTTCGGGTGTCGTTCCGCTTTGGTATTTATCCATAATATAAGAATTAGCAAAGCTTACGCTTTTGATGGTATCTTTACCATTTGCGACTATTTCCATTCGTTTAATTAATTCTGTTGGGTTGTTTTCGCTTCGAGAAACTGCTGACCCTGAATCACATTGACCTCTAATCCTACAAGTAAGCTTTTTTAGAAAACTATCTTTAGGAATTTCAAGAGTGCTTTTTCCATTTGCAGAATATGACAAACTGCCTAAAAATCTTTTGTGCATAACCATTTTTATTTATCCCCCTTTTACAAATATTGATTTATTTGCGGTATCCTCTTCGCAACTGCCACAGCAACAATAGCAATAACAGCCACAATCATAATGCTCTTTGCTTTCATAGTATCAAACCCCCATAAAACTTTAATCTACAAAATAATAGAGAAATTGCTAATAAAACATTAATGCAGAAATATTGCGTATTTGAATAAATATTTTTAAATAAGGTTAGGTTTTACCAGTGTGTATGGATTGGAATATCGTTTTTTCAGGAGTTGTGGCAATAGCAACAGTAGTTTATGCTATTCTTACTTGGAAATTAGTCTCTGAAACAAGAAAGATGAGACTTTCCCAATTTATGCCTCATATTTCTGTAACATTTGAACCTCGTGAGGAATGGATAAATTTTATCGATTTGAAAATAAAAAATAATGGTTTAGGGTCTGCATATAATATTAAATTTAAATTGCTTTCAGATTTAGATTATGATGATGGCAAAAAGCTTTCAGAAATGAATTTAGTTAAGAATGGATTGAAATATCTTGCTCCTAATCAAGAGATAAGGTTTTTTTATACCAGTCTTGCGGATAATTCAGAATCAAAAAAAGAACCAATTAAAATAAAAGTAATGTATAAAGATGTTCTTGGAAAAATTCATAAAGAAGTTTTCATTATTGACTTTTCAGAACTCTTTGGAATGTCTCAATTAGGCGAACCGCCTTTATACAAAATTGCTAAAAATATTGAAAGTATGCAAAAAGATATACATCATCTTTCTACTGGATTTCATAGATTAAAAACAGTAGTTTATACTAAAAAGGATATTCAAGAAGAAAATAAGCAACATCTTAAAGCTATTGAAAAAGTTAAAAAAGAGTTAAATCTGAACAGAAGAAACAGAAAACTACATCTTCTTGATTGATTTGTAGAATTTTATTTTTTTGTCGAATATTGAGAACATTAGGAAATAGTAGTATTCTATGTTTTTGAGTTTTTCTGCTTCTGTTCCTAAGAATTCTTTTAGTTTGTTTATGTCGTTGTCGAGGAATTGGTAAAAGCTTATTATATATTCGCTACTTGCTAATATGTCATTATGCACATTTGCACATCTTTGGCTTATTCCCATAAATCCTATGCCAAGACTTGCTCCTACGGTTACTATTGCGTTTAAGTAGTATGGTATGCTTGATTTTGTGCAGAATTTATGGACTTCATCCACTATTAAGATTATGTTTGTTAGTTTTTGAAATATTGTTTGGCATATTTCGTTAAAGTTTTCTTTACTTAAATCGTTTGGTTGTATGACTATTTGAGAGTATCCTCTTTTTAGTGATATTAGAAACTCTTTTTTTGTATGGACTACTATTCCAAAGCTTGAATATTCTCTTTTTATATCGTATATGATATAGTTTTTAAGCTGTCTTATGAGATATTTCGCAAAGTTGGTTTTTCCGCTTTGGGTTTTGCCTGTTATGAATATTCTTTGATTGGTTTTTATTTTTATCATTTTCATTAAGCAAGAAGTTTATTTTTTCTTGAATTGTTTTTAGTGTTTCTTTTGTTTTTTCTTCGTTTTCTTTAGCAAAATAGTAGAGTTCTGGCATTTTTTTAAGTAGGTAATCAGTTGCATTAATTGGTATTCCCATTATGCTTATTTTTCCCAATTCATGCTTTTTGATTAGTTCTTCTATTTCATAATAGACTTTTAGCAATCGTTGTTTATATTCCATTTTCATAACCTCGCTAATGTTTGCGTAAAGTCTGCTGGTTGATTCTCTGTTTTTGGTTGTGGTGTGTGGTCGTTTTCTATTGGTATGTATTTCTCTTCTTTTTCTTCGTTTGTTTCTTGTGCTTTTTTGCTAAAGAAATTTACTTGCAGGATATCGCCCCAAAGCATTAAGTAGGTTGCTTCTGCTCCGTATTTTTCTACGAATTGCCATTTATCCCATTTTTGCATTATTCTTGCTCCTGATTCGTCAAGAAGTTCTCTTTTTTCTTCTTCTACTTGCATTTTGGCAACAGAAAATATTATTGTGTGGATTGTTTTAGCAAATGTTTTGTATTCTTCGCTTTGTCCTGTGATTTTTGGCTCTTCAAGAGTTGTTTCTTCTGCTTGTGGTTCTTCTTCTATTGGCTCTTTTAGTATTTGGCTTTCTTGCTCTTCCATTTCGATTTTTGGAGTTTCAAATTCTTCTGTTTTCATTTTTATCAACTCCTAAAAATCAAGGTCGTCAAGAAAGTCGTTTCTCTTTTCTTGCTTTGGCATTGGCATTGTTTTTTGTTCTATTGGTTTGTTTATTGGTTTTGGTTCTTCTTTTGTTGTTGTTTGTGGTCGCATTTCTTTTTCAAGTGAGAACGCTGATATTTTGTTTATTCTTGTTGAAAAGCATTTGCTACATCTTGGTTTTTTTGCTCCGCTAATAAATTCGTGTTCGCAATTTACACATTTGAATTTTTGATATTCTTTGCTCATTTTTTTAGCCCCCTTAATAGTTCTTTTTTGGTTAATTGACTATATGCTTCATTGTTGAGAATTGCTTTGACATAAGGGTCTTTTATGCACTCCTTACAAAGCCATATTCCCTTTTGTCTTCTCATTGTCCTGTGTTTTTGGCATGATAGACATTTTTTCATTTTTCAATTAAAAAAATAATAAGAGCCATCAAATTGATGGCATCAAATTTTGTTTTCTTTTTTTAGCACTTCCTCGATTGCTTGTAGTCTTTTGTCAAGATTTTCAAGACTTACACCGTTTTGGCTTGTTGTTGTTTGCACTTCTTGTTTTGGTTGGTTGTTTTGTTCTTCATTCATTTTTTTACACCTCGTTTTTTTTGTTTAGAAAATGTCATCAGGGTCTATGCCCATCTCTCTTAGTTCCTCGTCTATTTGGCAACGCCTTTGCATTTTTGACGCTACATTTTTGCCTATTTCTTTTCTTTCGTGAATCAAAAGCTGTGCTTTCCAGTCTTTGTATTCAGGTTTGTCCATGAGATAGATGACTACTAAACGCCTTATTAGTTGAGAGAGTGCATTTTTTCCATGTAGTTTGATATATTGCTCTACCAAAATTCTTGCAGGGTGTCCATTTTCCCCAAAGTTTATGGTTTTGATTGCATACTTCTTTGGTTTGCCCATTTTTTACCTCTTTTTGTCTTAATAACTCCACTTAATAACAAGAAACCCAAACCTTATGGTGTTACTAACTTTGATTATTTTTTCAGAACTATTGAGCAAACAGCTACGCAAACAACTACTTTTTAAGAGACTTAACTCTAACTTAAATCTCAAGTAACTACTTTTTTGCTCTGTTTGGGTATGTATCCGCTACATTTTCGAATACATATCATTAAGTCCTGATTTTCTTATTAACTCCACTTATTAAGTGAAATTTGGATTTCTTGAGTATGATTTTTAGGAATTTTTTGAGAGTGCTTTCTGTTTTGATAGTAGGTTAAACAGAAGTCTCTTAATTCCGGAAAATTGATTAGTCTTCTAACTCCATGACAAGAAGAAAGAAGAATCAAAGAAGACCACCCCCACAGCCCTCTTTGATTCCTGTTTCTTGTGTTGGATTGGCGAAATTTGTCAAGAAACAGCGTAAATTTCCATTATATTCTTGGTTACAGACTTCTAAAGCCCATTTAATTAAGAACAGCTCATTTTGGTAACAAACAGCGTTTTCAGGGGTTTTATTTGGGGTTTTCTCATATTTTTGCACTTTTACCACTCTCCATTAAGGAAAGTCGTTTTGAAATGCAATTTACGACACACTGTCGTTTTATCACTGGATTGTCGTAAAATTTATAAACTAACGCTTATTTATCTTTTATATCATGGACTTTACAAAATTTATTCCTGGTATCAAGCCGTATATATGTAATGGCAAAGAAAGTGAACATTATGTTATTTTGCCTGATGGATCGTTAAGCTATAAATGTTTAGGTCTTAAACCGCCTACGAAACCATACTGTTTATTTGATGATTTAAACATTCCTTTAGAAAACCGTTTTGCTCTTTCAGATGAGGATTATTTATTGGCTTTTCTTGACGTCGCAAAAAGTCGTGATAAGGTCAATGGTGCTAACATTGAAGCAGCTATGTTTGCAAAACCGCCTTCATCAAAGGAGCGATTGCCTGCTAAATCCATACTTGATGCGCATCTTGGCGTGCTTTCTTCTGATTTTTTATAATTTTTTTTATTCTTTTTATCGTTATAATTTTAATTTTAGTTCTGGTCGAGCAGGGATTCCTTGCGCGGGGCGCAAAGCTAGGAATGTTAATGACGTAGTCTAAGCTTTGCGTGGGTGCAAAAAATATTTGATTTTTTAACATGTTCAAATAACGCCGAGTTACTGTAATGGACGAGCCGGGATTTGAACCCGGGATCACCCGATCTTTGGACATAAGACTCTGTCAAAGTGACACTTCTTTATTGTATGCCAACCGGGCATTCTACCGAACTGAACTACTCGCCCAGAAAAGGATCTTCTTTTTGTATTTACAAGAAATTTATAAAGTCTTCTTTCCCTCTAGGTGGTATGGAAGATATCATTAGACGTTTAGCATTAGAAAACGCAGTCAAATATGGCGGTCAAGCAAATCCGAAAGCAATTGTTGGTAGTCTTATCAAAGAATTTCCCGATGCAAAAAATGATATGCAGGGAGCAATGCAGCTTATTAACAAAATAGTTTCTGAACTAAATGGTCTTGCAGTCAACGAGCAAAAAGCAAAACTTCTTCAATTAAATCCTGAGTATGAACAAGAGCAGCAAGCAAAAAAACAAGAGCGAAAAGAAAAAGCAGGAGAATTACCTGAATTACCAAACGCCGAAATGGGAAAAGTAGTTACTCGAATTGCACCAGGCCCTTCTAAATTTAATCACCTTGGTCATGCAATGAGTTTTCTCATCAATTATCTCTATGCAAAAAAGTACGAAGGAAAAGTTATTTTTCGTTTTGAAGATACCAACCCTGATGCGGACGCTCAACTATATGTCGATGCAATGCAGGAAGATTGTTTTAATTATTTAGGTATTAAACCTGACGAAACAATTTTTGCAAGTGATGACATTCCTAAGTTCTATGAGTATGTCGAAAAATTACTTAATGAAAATCACGCGTATGTATCTGATGATACAAGCGAAGAAATTGCTCTGCAAAGAAGAGAAATGAAACCTTCAAAAAATAGAGAAAAGACTGTCAAAGAAAACTTATCTTTATGGTTTGATATGAAAGAAGGAAAAATAAAAGATTTTACTGTTCGTCTAAAAATTGATCACGCTCATAAAAATGCTGTTATGCGAGATCCTGTTATTATGCGTTCTAATACTACTGAGCATTATAGGCAAAAAAACAAATTCAATGTTTGGCCGATGTTTGATTTTGAAAATCCAGTTGAAGAAGGTTTAACTGGAGTAACGCACGCTATGCGTAGTAATGAATTTGATTCAAGAATTGAACTGCATAATTATGTTGCAAAACTCCTCAACTTTCCCGAAGTGCTCTACAAACATTACGGCCGATATAATGTAGTTGGAGCAACGACCCAAGGTCGAGAAATCAGAGCTCTTATTGAATCAGGTGATTTCATCGGTTGGGATGACCCTCGTTTAGTGACGCTTCGAGCTTTGAAGCGTCGAGGAATTGTGAAAGAAGCATATTATGAACTTGCTAAAAAAATTGGTTTTAGTAAGACGCAAACTAATTTAGATTATAGCGTTATAGCTGCTGTAAACAGAAGTCTTCTTGATGAGTCTGCCTATCGTTTCTTTGCTGTTGTTGACCCTATTGAAATTGCAGTAGCAGGTATTCCTGAGGATATTAAAGAATTTTCTTTATCTTATCATCCGCATAAGGAAAAAGGAGAACGAAAATTAGCAGTAACAGAAAAATATTATATTGAGAAAAAAGACAATCAAGAAATTCCTATTGGTCAGACGGTTCGATTTATGGACGCGATGAATATCAAAAAGATTAGTGAAGATGAATTTGTTTTTGTGAGTCAATCCTATGAGGATTTCTTGGCGTTAGGCAATGATGAAAAGGCAGGTCTTATTCATTTCGTTCCAAAAGATGGTAATGAAGTCTTGGCTGAAATTTTTATGCCGGACACAAAAACACTTCCAGTGATTTGCGAGCCAAACATCGACAAAATCAACGTCGGAGATGTTATTCAATTCGAACGTTTCGCATTCTGCAGACTTGATACAAAAGAAGAGAATAAAAAACCAATCTTTTGGTTTACGCACGAATAATTTTTTACTTTTTATTCTTCTGTTTGTGTTAAGAATTCTGCAATTACATTTTTCTTGTCGACTTCTGGGTGAAATTGCATTCCCCAGATAGGTTTATTTTTATAGCGATAAGCTGCGATGCCAACTTTACTTGCTAAGAGTCCAACTAGCTCATCATTTCCTAAGGGTATTGCTCGAATGCCTTGTTGATGTAAGAAATACACTTCTTTTCCATCAAGCTTGCTTGTTAACTCATCTTCGACCAAATTTTCAACAACCAGCGACCCAATTTCTTTTACTGTTTCCAGAACACAATCTTGCGGTAACAGCAGTTCTGCTCCTGCACAAATACCCAACATTGGTACGTTCATTTCAAACAAAATGGTTATCTTGTCTTTATATTTGAGAAATTTATTATCTTGATAGGCAGTACCACTAATGATTATTTTATCAGCAACAATATCTGTAGTCAACTCACTAATGTGTATAACAATTGGTGTTGCTTTCGCTTCGGCGACAGTATCTACAATTGGCCGAACAAATTCTAATTCGTAAATGGGTAACGTTTTATCTACGGTGCTAATAACAAGAACGTTCATTGGCGCGCCTCAAGCTCTGCTTTGGTGACGTGAAATGTTCCTGCGTGATTTTCATACTCAATTTCTGACCCCTGCACGCTGATACGCTGAAAAAAGAGCGGGCAGGCAACAACAAGCGTCTCAATTTCTCCACCTTCTCCTGCTGGATTGAGTTGGAATTGTTCTTGGAGAGAAATGAGTTGTTTAATCATTGGTGCATCAATTGTTTTTCCTAGCCACGTCTCATCAAGTGGATATCCATATACTCCTGAGATAATCACTTCAAATTTGTTGTCTAATAATTCGTGAAGTAATTGAATTTGATTTATTTGCCAGAGAGGATTCATCGCCCAGAGTTCTTGTCGTGCACAAATTTTTTGCACGCGACTTGCTTGATATTGTGAAGCAACCGCTCCAGTCACCACACCTTCAATTCCAAATTCTTGTTTTGCTTGCACAATTGCTTGTTCTAAATCATCGAGTTCTTTTTCTTTCTCGCCTTTGGTGTGTGCGATAATGAGTGGAATTTGCATGCTTTTGGCTTGCAAGTCAACAAGGTTGATGTTTGGCGTATGAAACATATAACTTTCTTTGTTTTCAGATTTAATAGTGATAGCACATACCACATCATGCTCCTTACTAGCTAGATATGCTGCGTAAAGGGCGTCTTTTCCGCCAGAGAGGAGTATTGCTAGTTTCATTGTCTTTTCCATAGGAAGCAGAGCTTATTTATAAATAAATCTCTTGACATGCTCTTCTTAATAGAAATCTTTAAATAGCTCACTCCTAGAATTCTTCATAGACAGCGTCTAAGACGTTAGAAAACACATTTTGTGAGGTGTAAACAAATGGCAGATTTATTAGTAGTAAAAGCAAAAATTAAAGATGTTATTGGCGATTATAATGTTGCTGGCGATTTTGCAGATGAATTGGACAAAATCGTTCGAGAATCAGTTGCTAAAGCTGTGAAAAGAGCTGAAGCTAACGGTCGTCGAACAGTCATGGCAAAAGACCTTTAGGTCTTTTTCCATTTTTTTCTTTTTATTTATTTTGTTCCTTTCTTCTTGATTTTTCCCCACTACACTTTCTTGAAATTTCTTGACCATAAGTTACACCTTTTTGCTCAAAGTTTTTTTGCAAAATTATTTTTTTCAGCAGAGTCGTGTATGAGTTTTACTTATTATTATATTGTTGAGCCTATGTTTCAAAACATAGTATTCGCATACCAACATTCTTTTTATAGTAGTTTTTCCAGAATGATAATTAGTGAAGCAGACGTGTTCTGCGGCGTGTGTAGGTGAGTATTATGGCAGAAATTAGTTACAAAGCAAAATTAGCAAATAAGTCTTTAACAGCCTTCTTTGACGAAGAAGAAGACGAAGAATAAAACTTTCACAATCCTTCTTTTCCTTCCTTTGTTAATTATTTATTACGGGTTCATTTTCTATTCGCCACAATCTTTAAAAGGTAGCCTTGGTTAGTTCTTTTAAAACCCGATAGAGGAGTTGTATATTATGGCAGAAAAAGTAGAAAAAGGACATTTTGTCCAGTTACATTACACCGGCACGTTCAAAGATAATGGCGAAACATTTGATAGTTCTGAAGGGAAAGATCCTTTAGAAGTACTTGCAGGCCAAGGCATGCTTATTAAAGGATTTGATAATGCTCTTGTTGGTATGCTTGAAGGCGAAGAAAAAGAAATTGATATCGTAGCTAACGATGCATATGGCCAGCCAAATGAGGAGCTAATCAAAGCCGTTCCTAAAACTGATTTAGGTGATGGTATGAAGCCTGAAGTTGGTATGACTATTGGTATAAGGGCACCTACAGGCCAAGTGTTTCCTGCAACTATTAAAGAAGTAAAAGATAAAGAACTTGTTATTGATGCAAATCATCCTCTGGCAGGAAAAGACCTTCATTTTAAGCTTAAAGTCATGACGACAAGAAAACCTACAAAAGAAGATATGGCCAAGTTCATGCCGCAAGGAGATAGTTGTGGCGAGGACGGTTGCGATAGTTGTAGTGGTTGTTAACGCTACAACCCAGTGAATTTCAGTATGAAATTTTAACGTGTTTGTAGTGGTTGTTAACGCTACAACCCAGTGAATTTCAGTATGAAATTTTAACGTGTTTGTAGTGGTTGTT
>JAIPJP010000009.1 GCA_021734105.1 Candidatus Woesearchaeota archaeon | reverse complement strand
ATGCTTAACTTTTTTAATTAATCTATCTTTTTTCTTCATTGGAAAAACAGCCTCAATCTGTTTTTCCCTCCCACAATGCTACTTTTGGCAGTGGGAGCATATATTTCTTTCTAAAAAGTTAGAGACTTGGGACAAACCCACAAGAGCACAAACCTTTATATATGACGAATTCTGTTTTTAAGTAACATTAAGTTTAGGGAAAGGTGTGATGTTGTGAAAAAATTAGTTATGTTACTTGTTATCCTACTTATTTTTAGTTCTATGATTGGTTTGGTGCTTAGTGCTGAGGAAGTTCGGTCATATTCTTTAACCGATGAAGAATTTAATTTAGCCCGATTATTTGTTGATTTTGATCAAAAATCAGAGGTTGAATACTTAGATGCTTCAAGCCTTTCAACACACTTTCCTGATTTTTACAAGTCCATTTATAGTTATGAAAATTATTATTTGTATTATGGCGTTCTTCCAACTTTTGGATTAGTTCCATATGAACAATATTTAGAACGCGATGAAACAGACTCGCCTTATCGCGATCCTATTTCTTTTTGTGCATATGATTTGAAGTCAGATCCTACTCAGTTTAATCCTCAAAAATTTTCTTGCCCTATAAGATATACTCAAGATGGCTCTTTTGCAGATTCTTGGCTTTTTAAAACAGACGAGAAAAAACAAGATTTCAAATATCAGCTTATTCACGAACCCGCTTTAGAAAACGATGAGCAATTATTTTACGCTGATACTGGAAAGTATTTTGATCAGATTGCTTTCTTTTTAGTTGTTAATGAAGAAACTCCGTTTTCTTTAAAGTGGAAACATAATGATTATGGAAGTTATGTTATTAAAGAAATTCCGTATACTGATTTTTTAATTAAAGCAGAAGACTATTCTGATGGTTTAGACAATTGTTGTGCTCTTCGAAAAGATTTTTATGATATTATTCGATTGGCTGATGGTTGGGCGGAAAATATATCTGATGAAACTGAAGTACGTAATGATTTCACTCACATAATTCCTCAACAATTAGAAAACGCTGACGAGCTTGAATCTTTATTGCTTAAACCAGGAAATGTTTATTATTTTTCATTTATTGCCTCTGATGATAGAGATGGAGGAGAACGAGAACATACTTTAGCTTACTTGACTGATAATAGTAAAACAAGTTCATATATTTCAATGGCAAAACTTCTGACGAATGAACCGCAAGTTAGGAATTTTGTGAATTTGTATGATTACCTTTTTGCAATAGATGGTAAAACTATTTCATCAACATTCTATGATGGACATGCATATGAAGCTGTTTGCACAGGTATGGGTGGCGATTATGATGGGGATGCCGAACTTTCCTGTTGTGGTATGCTTGATACGATGGATAATTATATCGATGGTTCATCAGGTAAACGATGCGGATATAATTCCGATGTTGGCAAGTATGAATGGACGGATGGCTGGTGTGACAATTCTTTAAATGATGATGTTTTAGCTGCAAATGAAGGCGAATATGATTTCTCAGCACTAAACGGTCTTGATGGTTGTTGTGGGGATGATATAGGTTGCGTTCCTAAACACAAGTTTGATTGTCAAATGTTGTATGATGATCATGATTTTACTGTCGATGTATTAATAGAAATGGGTTGTAATAATATTTATGGTGATGCAACCGGTGAATATTTTACTGGAGATGCAGATATTTCAACTTATTGTGAAGTTTTATCATCAACAGACTGTTCTGCAAATTCTTTATGCGAAATCAATTCAGATTTATCAGATGTAGGTTATGTTTCTTTAGACGGGGAATATTTCTGTGGAAAAGATAAAGCTCCAGAAACTGAAGCCGCAGATAATGAAAATAAACTTTCGCTTTTTACAAGCGCACAATGGCACTGGTGGGATGCTGGAGCTGCAAACGTTCCATTTAAAATTCATACCACAAATGGCGTTGATTACATTAGTAATGGACAAGAATGGTTTTACTGTAATGCAACAGGAGATGTTCCTGCAAAAGGAAAAGGAACAGCAATTGCCGAAGGAGAGAACTTTTCGAGCGCAACAGATCCGGGCGAGTTAGATTGTGTTTCAGCAATTAATGAGTTAGGTCATTTCGAAACATCATTCACTGAGTGTCAAAATGATGCTGAGGGGCGTTTTTATTGTTGCCAAAATAATGGTGCTGAAGTGCGTTCTTTTAGTTTACAAGATGGCTTTTTTGATCAGGGCTCTGCGTGTAGAAGTTCTTGTTATGTGGCTGACAATCAAACCTTAGGCAATTATTTTAATAATATGGATGATTTTAACGATTTAAAAGAACAGTATTGTAAACGATATCCTTACGATTATTCTTGCAAGGAGTTAACAAAGTCATTAGATTTTGCCGATAAGAATGAGCTTGTTCCAAAAAGCCAATGCACTTTCTCTTTAGCTGCTTGTCTTTTAGACACCACACCTTTAGATGGCGCTTGTAGCGATGTTTCATTTGCACAAGATAGAGATGAAGACGGTGTTGCAGAAACTTACGTGGGGAAAACTTGCGGTGACGATATGGCGCCGGCATACTGCTCATTTGGAGAACATTTACCTTTAAATAGTCTTGCTCCTGGAGAAATTTGTTGCATAGTACCAGATACTGAACAGGCATCAGCTTGCAAACCAATTTCAAAACAGCCAAATAGAGATACTTGTATCCAAGAAGGAGGAGTTTATTTTGAAGGTGCCCAAGACTCATTATTATTTTCGGAATGTACGGGCGGTATCGCTTATGGAAAGTGTTGTATAGGAGAACGTGCGAACTGGCAATCAAAAGGAATCGCGCTTAGCAGCTCAGCAACGTCATTCACTCAATCAAATGCATTTATTTGCTACGAACAATCAAGTAATAATTACATTTCTGAATGTTGCACTGATTTTAGTGTCTGCCACAATAGTCAATCAGAATCCTTATTCTCCACTCAGAATGAACATAAGTATGGCTATTATGGTAAAGGTGGCGCATTACATACGGTTATGAATTTTGATCAAATTGCCGATAATAATTTAATCGATTATATTAGTATACAACGAGGAATTTCCTTATCAAAACCTTTCGATGTCGAGTTTAGAGAATCAAAAAATTATCGAGATGATTTTAGACGACTCAAAGACTGGTCAACGTTTGATAACCTTGAATTTGATATTGCTTATAATTTAGACAGGCTCGAAGAAATAGTATTACAAGATAACAATTCTCTTTTTTGTATTGCGGATGAGTCCTTTAGCACCTATTTAGTTAATGGCGAAGGTCTTAATCGCTGGCATCATGCAGTTGTACCACTTACAGATTTTAATTGTGCGGGTTTTAACTTTAAAGATGTTATTGCGCTAGAAATTAGAACAACCTATAATCCTGTCGCAAAGTCAAATCTTCAAGTTGCAGCAGATAGTTTTTTCTTAAGCGAAGATGGGAGTGCAGCTGATAAAAATAATACTGATAATTATTATTGTGCAGGAAACTTCGGACAATGGGTCAAAAATCTTGATGGTCCGACGGATGTAGGATTTGATGAAGATGTAGAGCTTTCTGAAAAAGGACCTTATTGGTATGCATGCGAAGCGCAAGCAAGTTTTGACTGGACAGGAAGTCGCTGTTGTGGAGATGACACCAGAGAGCGAAACGGAGCAGGAGAATATTATGTAGATAGCGAAGCAGCTTGTTTTTCTGGAGCAACTGTTTATAGCGATATGACTGTAGGCGAAGCACTCAACGATCCAAACTATAACGATTTACTTTACTTTGTTAATGCCAACGGCGATGCAGCATTCTATATTTGCAACCGCGATGGAAACGCTTATGAAGATAAATTTGTTTCTTATGCAGATTATGCAGATGATGATTCTCGTGACGAATTACTTGTAGATACAGCGTCAGAATATCTAAAAACTGATTTTGACGCCTTAGGAACACATGTATGTACGCCAGGAGGAGACTGGGTAGATGTTCGAAGCTTATCAAAATCAAGAATTATCGCAGCAAAAATGTATGATATCGCATCAGAAGAAGTTACTGAAGACAGCACAAACTTTAACATTTTTTGTGGAGACATCGCAGGACTAGAACAATCTTCAGATGGTTCTGGTGCATTAGGTTTATCTGCTGTGCAGAACAATATTAAAGATTCTTGTGTGCTCAGTTATGGTCTTTCGGCAACCAATCCAACAGACCAAGTACTCATAGGATTAGGATTAGACTCGGAAGTAACTATTAAAGAATTCATGACCCTTTTTTATCAACACGCAAAGATTTTTGACATAGAATTAGCAACAGATGATGAAACTGAGAAAGAAGCATTTAGTACTGCATGTGAGAATGTGCTTTCTGCAGATCAACGAGAAGAAGATGACTTCTTTACAGGTTGCGACTATGAAGGTTCATCAGGATTACGTTTTGCATACAACCCAGAATTTAACATACTATTCTTAGCATATACGGAAAATGGCGATTATGATTTTGATAAAGTTTTTAACAATGGCGCTTCAATTGGTTCATTCACACAAAATATTTTAGACGGTATTAAAAAATTCTTTTCAGGATGGTTTACCAAAAAAGATGATTTAGTACAAGAAACATTTAACCCCGAAGCACTCCTCTCTTTGTTTGCCGATGAAACCATTGTCTTTGATGATTTTTACTTAGAACAACGAGGAAATAAAACCCTTATTGGCCTACAAGAAACCAAAGAGAAGTTAAATAATAAGTATTACACCATAGAGTACATAAACATTAACACCTCTGTTGAGCCACTTGCTGAGCGATATTATAATGATGAAATATACGCACTGAACTATAGTTATGGCTCAAACAAAAGTATCGAACGACAAATAATTTCGTTAGTTAATCCCCAAAAAAAGTATTCCTATGAAGTTTCTTTTGATTGGAAACGACTAACAACAGCACTTGCTATTGATCCAACTATCCCCTACACCACAGGAACATATACTTCAACGCTAGGCAACGGTATTTTAGAATACGCAGAAGCATGTGATAATAATACTGATGGAAAAGAGATTTTTAAATTTGGAAACAATTCCTGCGGATTTTGGAATGCAAGTTATACAAAAGATTCAAACATGACTTGTGATCATGGGCAACTAAATAATATTAGTTGTGAGCTCAAACCAACACCTTCTACAACAGATACCGCTTGCGATGAGAATGATGATTGTGACGATTCAGATTCTTCTGCTATGCTGAGCTGCGGCATCTGTGATTCTGAAAAGGGCTGGGAATTTGTGGCAAACAAAACAAATTGTGATGATGATGAAGTTGAAGAAAGTGGTTGCGAAGCTGTTGAAACACTTATTAGCTGTGACTGGGATACGATGCCACTGCCGTGTACGCAAGCACAAGTTTGTGGAGATCAATCTCCTTTAGACCCTGAATGTATAGATGATGGTTGTGAAGAGAATTTTCCTTATTGTACTGAGTACCCGTCGGGAGCGTATGATTCAGTTTGCGATACTAACTATAGTTATTGTTCTTCAAAGTCTCTAGATGCTTGTAAAACCAATTCTTATTGCAACGCAACCGTTAATATAAGTTATGTTCCTATTGATACTGTTGATATGAGTTATAACCCTGCAGATTGAATTAATGTAAGCTTCTACGCTACGCAAGATTTATTAACTTCTTTGCTCTTAACTCATGACATGAGACAACCAATAGCAAACAAAACCCACTACGCAAACGGCGTCACCCTTCTTGATAAACAATTCGACGACATCTTTCACCATAAACTGGGTCCTGGAGCGCTTCCAGCAGGAAAACTTACTAAGCCAAAAGAAGGAAACGTGCAAGCAATTATTGTACCGCACGCATCATATGAATTAGCAGGACCTTGCGCTGCGTGGAGCTATGCAGCACTAGCAGAAGAAGGCGTTGCATCAGACCTCTACATTATTATTGGGCAAGCACAACACAGCACAAAAACAGGAACCACCATGCAAACATTTCAAATGCCTTATGGCGAGGTACGTGCAGACCAGAATTTTCTTCGAGAACTCGTTGCCAAAGGAAACATCGCGCTTAACGACGAACTACATAACGTCGAATCAGTTATAGAAGTACAACTCCCTTTCTTGCAATTCATTAACAAAGGACACGCAGAAAAAATAAAAATAGCGCCGCTTATTGTTGGACCAGAAACCAATGTTGAAGAACTCTCCGTCGATATCAAAGAAACACTTCTTGAGCAAAAAAAAACAGCGACATACATCTTTATCACTCATTTTACTAGTTATGGAAGAAAATTCCACTATGTCCCCTTTACTGAACACATTCCAGAAAACATTGCGGCAGTAGATAAAAAACTATTTAATGCACTCACTGCGTTTGACAAAGAAGGATTTTTAACAGCGGTTGATGAAACCATGGCACCAATTAGTGGTTTTCACGCGCTTCGACTTTTTTTTCAAGTTCTGCAGCCAGAAAAAATATTACTCGAACAAAACTATCTCTCAGGAGACCTTAATGACGATTATCACACCACAGTAAGTTTTGCATCGGTTGTTGTAAAGAAAAAAGAATAATACTTTTTTGTTCTAACATCAAATTGTTGTATTCTTTTTTAGGCAATAAGTTCTTTTAATTATTTACAGCCAGCACTGATACTTAGTTGTGCTTTTTACAAGGAATACACGCCTGTAGATATTCTTTAAGGTAATTTTTGAGTTTTCTTAAGTAACATTTAAAAGAACGAGAGTCTTAAATATTTTCATGCAAAAAAGAGGTCAGATAACACTTTTTGTAATTATTGGAATTCTTCTAGTCATCGTTGTAGCCATAGTTCTTTCAGCAAGAAATTTAACCGAGCAAGCAAGACTTGATGCCGAGGCAGACAATCTAATTGAAGAATTTGTACAAACAAGCGCGTTGCATCATTACGTCTCAAGTTGTCTAGATAAAGTAACCTCTGAAGGAATTGTACTTCTTAGTCAACAAGGAGGAGTTATTTATGAAAGTCAAGGGGGATTGACGCCAGATAAAACTCAAAATACTGATGCTGATCAGTCTTTTAAACAAGGAGTCCACTACTATCCTTTTACCTACACAACGCTTGAAAGAGGAAACCTAGTGGAAAAACAGTTCAATATTAGTTATGGCATTCGAGATTATGCCGACTGCCCAATAGCCTTACCACCAAGACCTATTAACTTATCAAACGAAGAAACAAGTTATTACCCTATCAAAGATACTTTTTTTACAGCCTACACGACTCGCTACGCAAATAATTTCTTTGACTCATTACCAGGATGCAATCTGCTCTCCAGAGAAATAAGCTGGAGTGGTTTTTTAGGAAAAAACAACATGCCGCCCCTTTGCTCATATGATGGGCCAAACAAAAATACACTTGTTTGTAATTCGCTTTACGGCTTTGACTCCATGGCGAAAAATAATTCTTTGGAGCGACAATTACAAACATTTGTCGAATACGAACTTCCTGTTTGTGTTAATTTTACGATGTACGAAAATATTTTAGGAAGCAACATTACTGTTATTGACGAACCTAATGTTTCTATATATTTTCAACAACCAAGAGGCATGCAAGTTATAGCAAGCTATCCTTTTATTGTGCGTGTTCAAGGAAAAGAACCTATTATTAGACAATTTGATTTTCAAAAAAAATTTTCTATTAACATTAACGAATTTTACAATTTTATATATATTCTTGTGAAAAACATGGTGAGGAATCCTTATTTTGATGTTCGAGAAGAGTGGGATAATCCAGATTTTAATCCTTTTTACTATCCTTTTTATGATGTTAACGTGTTACCTTCAGAACTTGACTGCGATATAGAAGGAAGCGTTTGCCTTGATCAAGTCTTACGCGTCACGGACACCTCATCGCAAGTTCTAGGAAAACCATTAACATTTAATTTTGCAATACAACAACGAAAACCAGCACTAGACTATTTACACTGGCCAAGAACACCACCAACTATTATTAATGAGAACGTTGTTAATTTTCAACATCAAATAGGTGATAGAGTAACGATTCCCATAGATTTTATCGACCCGGACGGTAGTGAAGTAACTGTACAACTAACTGGTTGGAAAGCAGACGCAAACGATATGTTTAACGAGACCTGTTGCGACGAATTAGATGATGGTTGCGCGCTTGCTAACCATTGGCAATGTGTTGTTCGAGACAACGATCCTCCCGAAGACTTTGTTAATCAATGGAAAGACTTTAACGCAGAAGCAACTTCTCAAACATGGTATGATACGACCGATGAAGATATAGGACTACACAATGTAACCGTAATTGTTACAGACGCGCACGGTCTTAAAGATTTCCAAATAGTGCGCATACTTGTTTTTGACTTACCCGTTGCTGTTCTAGAACTAAGAAATCTTTTTGATGATATTAATAATTCATATGCGTCCATAGAAGATCCTTATATTTTGAATGCCTCAAATTCACAACCAGCATTATTACGTGATGATGATAGTTTAGTTTATACCTTTATTGATAATAAAGACGGAAAAATAATAACTACTTCGAATAATGTATTGTCTTTGCCCATTCAAGAGGATATCACTATTCACAATGTCACCGCGGTTTGGTTCTCCGCAGAAAATTTTTCAGGAAATGTAATCGAAAAAAGACAGGTGAGTTTGGCAGTATCACAAGAAGGGCTTACAAGCGATCCAGATGTTAAAACTATACACTTAGCAGCATGTTTGCCACATGGTTATAAAGGAACGATAAGCAATGAGGCTATTTCCAAAAATGATTATGAATCATTGCCTTACCCATATTATTCAGGAGAAGAATATCAAGCATCCCACGTATGCTGCGTTGTAGAAAACCCTCTGTCGCAAGATAATATACCTTCTGGGGGGTTACGAGGTGGCGATTATGCAGACTCGTCAATGGTATGCTATGAAAAAGATTTTAAGATTACCTATCCTTACCAAGACTATACTTTACTCCAAACAGCAATCTTAGATAAGGACAAAACAGTTGTTGATGTGAACAAGACTAGTTATGGCAATAAATTCTTAGCAGATGCTTATGGAGGAAAAGATTTTACACACTCACCATCGGATATTTCTTTTAGTGATAATCGTATGAATAATTTTTTTAGCGTGAACTTTAAACAATTTTGTAGTGCGCAACGAGGAAACACGTGCGGTGGAACTATTAATACCGAGTGGATTGAAACCGAGTGCACTGATTTCACCCCCGCTTTAGAAAATCAATTTGCGCGATGCGCAGGACCATCAATCGTTGGTTTTAACAAGGAAGAAGAGAATCTTGTTTGCAGGGATTATTCTTCAACAACTTTTGAAAAACAACTTTATGATTCGTTTAATGACGATTCTGAACTCGAACCTGCATTCAAAGAATTTTATGACAAAAAGTATGATAAAGATGTATTTGAGTATATTCAAAAAGGTTATTGCGCAGGACCACAAGGAGGAAACCTTCAAGATAACGGCGTTATTGCGCCGCAGCCATCCGCAGGAGATTTTAGTTGTATGGGTGTTTGTAAGAGTGGAGCGTGTGGTTTAAGCGATCTTTCTGCCTGCACGTGTGATGGAAATCCAGTTTGTAAGGACTTTACTGCAGCTGATTTTGTTACTGATCAGGGTAGTTTACAAGACTATCGGTGTGTTGAGAATACAGCTTGTCTTTCCAATTGTCAAATTGCGCCACAAAATAGTCAGGCAGCGTGCGAGTGTCGAAACGGAATTTATATGGCTGGAAATTGTTGCGAAACAGGATCCTCAAATATTTTCATTATACCTGATGGCACACGTGCATGTTTTCAAGGAGAGGTGCTAGAAGAAAATAATTTAGTCCAGACGCCATATGGCGAGGCGCTTCTTTGTGGGAACTCACTTCTTTTTTGTGATGACTATTTGGGACCGTACAATACTTACGTGCAAACAGTTACGACAAGCACTACTAAAAAATATTGCTCACATACATGCCTGCCTTCAACAAGAGAATGGGACTAATCTACCTTTTTTATTCTTTTTTAAGCGATGATAGGGGTCTGTTACAAATGGTATTCGCTGCAAAAGGTTTATAAAGAAAGCACTTCCTATTAGCATTAATACAACATGAGGGTGTTTGTGGTGAAAAAAATACGTTATGTAATCGTTCTAGTCATTATTTTCTTAACAGCAATGGCTGTAGTTTTAGCAGAAGAGGAAACATATCCTCATAGCTGTTGCTTAACACCTTTTGCAGCCATACCATTAAACCCAGATGCAACCGCAGATGATTGCGCAGGAGGTCAATTATGGCAAGAACAATGCTATTCGGGGGTCAAAACAGCCCCCTTGTTTAACGATTCACTTACACAAACTCGTTGTTGTTGCAACGGAATTCAGGCAGCATTTAGTAAAGAAGCAGGCGATGCAGAAAAAAACCTTTCGGATGTTCTTGTTGCTTATTGCAAAGGACGGGATTACGAAAGCAAACCCTTAGCACCATATGCATCATGTAGTAATGCTTGTAGTTCAGCTAGTTCTTTGACACCTGCACATGTAGCGGGCTATGTCTTTGAAAATAGTTCTTCTGATGGACTTACAGATATTAAAGTCACACTTCAATTCGAACCAACAGGAACATATGAAACAACCACAACAAACGGCTATTACAATTTTACTGAGGATTTACCTGTAGGTATTGCAGATATCACGCTTACCACGCCAAGCGATCATGCTTTTTTTGATTGTGACCCAAGTACTACACAGGACGTGTTTTTAAGAGCAGGAAATCAAGAATATAATTTTACGTTAACGTGCACACAAAAAGAAGGAGCTTGCATTCCAGACTGGATTATTGGCGAATGGAGTGATTGCTTTTTGTATGCAGGTAATTATTTTAAAACAAGAGAAATTCATGATAGAAATAATTGCAGCCTCCCACTTCCTAACACGACATCACAACTATGTGCTGATCAGCCAAACAATTACGGCGTTTGTAACGACGGGACATTAGATATGGGGGAACAATGCGATATTACTGGAGATTCTTCTCGATTTTTATTAGCAAATGGAACCACAAAAATATTTTCTTCTTCTGTTTCTTGTCAAGACGTTTTTGGAACAGACGTATATGCACAAGGAACTATGGGTTGCACCGAGTTTTGTACGTATGATATAGCTGATTGTAATCCTGCATGCACAGGCACGTGCGATTCAACATTAAAATGTGATTGTACTAATTTGTGTGACCAAACAGAAGCTGGAAGAGCAATCTGTGATACTACTTGCGACACAACAAAACCACAGTTCCTCTCAAATCAAAGCGACTACAGTAGCGATGGTAATGTATATGGCCTATATTCAAATTTACAAAAGGAAAATTTAGAAAACGCGCCTTTATTTCCTGGAGTTGCTTACCAACTCGGATCAAAAGATGTTACTTTGACATGGGATTATGAACAAGGCTGCGAAACAAACATCGTAGGATTTATTATTCAAGGCTGCAAAAAAGATGGCAACCAGAACAAATGCAGCTCACAAACACTTCAAGAAAAAATAATATTTTCACCAACACAGCATACAGGCACATTAAACAATTTTCTTATAGATGATACGTCGTATTGCTACAACGTATGCGCATTAACTAAAGGAAATGAACGAATATGTGCTTATGATTCTAACAACTTGCCTTGTTTTAGTTCAGGAGATAAAGAATGCAGAGATCCATACCGACCACTAGGCGCAAATTGTAAACCTTTTAGCGACGATTCAACAAATGCGGTTCCCGTACAATGCAGCAAAGGAGGCGAATATAAAACAGAACAATATGGCATTCTTACCAATCTTAGCTTAGAACGAGTCGAGGAGTGTTTATCCTCGGAGGTTTGTGTTGAAACCATTGATGAGCCAGGAGCAAAATGTTTACCTGTTACTGACTGTGATCGATGCAACGGGCTTTTTGGACTGTATGCAAATTTCGATTTAGATATCACTACTGATGATGAGCGAACGATATCTTGCAGCGCATTACAATATTATGGAGCAGCAACGCGTGAACGAGATAAAGTGCTCGGTTTATCAAAGGATATAGGTCAATGCTACAAAGACAGAACACTTTACACACAACCAATGTATAAACAATGTGAAAGTGTTGTGAGCTGTTATGACTATGATGGAGAAGGCGCATGCTTAAATGATCCTTGCATGAACTTTCAAGGGGAAGGACTAGGATGTGAATGGACTCCTTACAACGAAGAACTCGGCATAGGCGTTTGTAGTCCCCTAGAAGATGAAGCCGTAGTTTGTGGACTTTGCGATGCAGAATCACCACTAGGTTTTTGCACAGAAACGATGTGCGAAGTAACTTATGGAAAACTTGACGAAAACAATAACTCGCTTTGTTATTACAACGAAGAAAAAAATACTTTGGATTCAAAGCTTACTAATGTTTTAGAACGAAAGGGCACTCCACTTGTACCAACTTGTGTGCATAAAAACGATGTCGGATGCGCTTTTTATGACACCAAAACAGATTGCATAGGTGAGACTGGGCAAAATGCATCGTATAATATTAGCTATGATGTTGCTGATGATCCTTCAAGTGACACAACAGCTGCAAAACCAATTGCTGGAACTAATACGCAACTTAGTGCGAGTCAAGATTATTTTGGCTTTGGTACCTGTGTTTGGGACGACACCAACAATGTCTGTATAAAAAACACTAATAATTATTTTTTTCATAAATCGAACAAGGATAAACAAGAAGATTGTCTAGAAATATCTAACTCAAACAAAAATTTGCAATGCCTTACGGATAATGAACCGCCAAACACAACTATTTTATGGAAACCAGGCGATAAGCCTACCTACGGTCCTCTTGAATTAGTTAATCTTGCTGTTACCGTTTCTGATGCATCATTTCAGCCTTCAAAACTAACAACCCTTTTTGCAATATATGAAGATACATTTAGTTATCCCAACTATACTCTCCAAGACTTAAAATCAGATGATGCTGCAGTATTACGAAACAGTATCACTGCGGACGCAAACTACACTGTTGCTTATTTCTCTTTTGATCCTGCGGATAATAGGGAATTTGTACAAACAAAAAATATACATGTTGATATGACTGCACCACAACCAACTATTACAACAGAATTTATTTACGAAGAACTCAAGCCGGATGTCTATGTCACTACGCTCAACGCGGGAATAGAGGTTAGTGAACAAGCACATTGTGCATTCTCTCTTTACAACGATCAAAATTTATATACGCGCACGCAACCAGCAAATGATAAAGAATTATTTGCTATGGAGAAAATGGTTTTAACATATAATTACCTTCGTGACGGCCAATACTATTTACACGGTTATTGTGAGGATGAGTTTGGCAACGTTAAAGAACATACAGAAACAATTAAAGTGCAAGGAGATCAAAGTGTTACAGACACAGAACCAATGGGTAATGTATTTGGTGTTACTGAAGTTGATAATATACTGTTTAGTTTAACAACAGCGAATCCAGCAAATTGTAACGTATCAAAAAAAGAATTTAGTTCTTCAATATCGGGGGATGAGATGAAAAGAAGCGATGATAGTTTAACACACTCACTTCGTTATGCAGCTGTTTCAGATTTCTCCATTGACAACGGCACACACACCTATTTTGTTCGTTGTAGTTTTGATGCGCCACTTTCAAAAACGGTGGAAAATGATCCGGCAGACACTATAAGTTTTACTATTGATGGTGTTCCACCAACATCTGCTTTACTTATTAATAGAGGAAATGATAATTTTGAAACATACAGAACAACAGGTGAAGAATGGAGTACTAGCAAACACTTCAGAATAAACTGCTCAGATGATACAGGTATGCCTTTAGGCAGTGCAGGATGTGAAGAAATACATTATTGTTTCTCGCGAATTCTTAATACCACTGCAACCCCAGAAACGTTAAGTGACTTTTGTTCTGTGAAAACGTTTACTGGCGAGTATAAAGACATTATCATTGATGGAAGTAGCGACGATTTAACAACATACGGACAAAAATACATTTACTTTTACGCCGAAGATAAGAAAGGAAACGTAGAATCAACTATTCATCGTGAACATCTCCACATTCGAAACACTGTCTTTGATGAACCTGAAATTTTAATCGTCTAAAAAAAGAGGTACTGCATGATACTTAAGAGAACAAGCTTACTTTTCTTAGTTTTACTAGTCATGATACCTTTTGTTCTGGCACTGCCCGAGCCAACAATTATACATAATCCTTATCCAACATTTTCTCTTGCTTACGACGAGAACAACGCACCAATACAAATTGAATCAGTTCAATTAGAAAATAAAAACAAACTAATTTATCCGCTGAACCAAACCGCTAATAATTCTCCAACTTCTCCTTGGCAATTTAACTATACGTCAACATATTATCTTCCTAATGATGATTATACATTTACCATTTCAGCAATAGATGTAAATAAAAATCCTCGAGAAGACATATATTCTTTTACTGTAGATGTAGACTCTATGCCTATTGTTGTGTTATCACCACAACACCCATTATTTGACACACAAGACTTTGCCGTAGGAACAAGCTTGCCCTTTAATGTGAGTATAGAAACTGCAGCAGATGTAGTTTGCAGGATACGATCTTATACTACAGATGTTACCGACCTTGAAGCAGAATTTAATCGAGCAGCATTTTTTTTTAATGAACAATCACCAACATCCCAAACAACACACAACATAACAATTGTAGCAAATCCAGCAGGAAGCAACACTCTACTCCAAGGGCTACCCCTAGATTATGCAGATCTTTCGAGAAATGATTACTTTGTTATTTGCAAACAAAACAATTTAGGAGAAAGCGCATACCATGCAAAAATAGTTTATATTGGTTATGATGCAACGCCACCAGAAATCACTATTGATTTTGAACCAAAAACTATTGTTGATTTTTCAGATGTAACAACAACGATGAACTTAAGTTCTTCAGGAGACCTAGTTGTTTGCGATTATAACTTAACAGGACCAGGAGATTATTTTAAAGAAGGGAGTATTCCAGGAGAACTCACCTCGTTTACAAACCACTTTTCAACTGTTACCCGCAAATTTTCTTTTAATGATGACAAAGGTTTGTATGGATTTAACACACCGTTTGTCTTTAACCTAGCTGCTAATTGTACAAATCCTGCAGGATTATCAAGCATAACTAAAGAAAGCTTTACCATAGAACTTAGTAATGTTTTACATATTAATTTACTAGAAAGCGTTGTTGCAACAACAGAACCAGAACTTGTTTTTACAACAAATCTTAACGCGAGTTGTCGCTATGAAACAGATGAAAATACTACTATTTTAGCTACGACCACAAATAAACAACACCTCTTAACTGGACAAACATTTAAAGAAGGATCAAATTCACTTGTGATTTCCTGCCAGTCAGAACAAGGCATAGTAGAAACAAAAACATTCACTCTCGCGGTTGATGTAACACAACCACTCGCGCCAGTAATAGGAAGTGGAACAAATCAGTGTGAAAATATAATGAGCGTGCTTATTAACGCGCCAAATCCAGAAGATACGGTGAAATATAATATTTCTTTATACAACAGCACAACAACGAATGAAGCACATCTTATTCACGGTCCAGATATTACTATTACAACAAAAAAAGATTTACTTTACAAAGCACCAAGAAGCGTGAAAACAAAACAAAATAGTTCATACACCTGGGTTATCACGCCACTTGATCGAGCAGGAAATAAAGGAACAGCAACAAAACACACCGTTACAAAAGTTGCACCTGATAGCATATCTTGTGATGTGTATCCACCAACAGCATACGTCCACATTAACAAAACAACAAGTGGCTATGAAGTCACTTTTGGTTGTCGAGATGCAGAAACAAATTGTACGTCTATATTTGATCTTGTGACTGCTGCATTAAATGAAAGCTGTAATTATTCAACAGCAAGCGTATCATCCTATAGTGCAAATCCATTTATTTTTGAAACAGATAAAAAAATTTGTTATACAGTATTTGACATTGCAGGAAATAATAAAACAAAACAATTCGTTCTCGAACTTGATACTGATCAAATTATTAATCAAACCTGTTCAAACGGATTTTGGGACGTTGAAGAAGAAGGTGTTGATTGTGGTGGAATTTGCGGAAGTTACCCTCCCTGTCCAGATGATGATTTTGATGTTGATGATAATCAAACAGATGATAAAAACGAATCAGATGACGATGATGGCTTAGACGAATCAACGTATGAATGTCTCACTGATTATGACTGTCACGGTTTAGATACGCAATGTATACAAAATGAGTGTGTCAGTATTTCTGATGAACAACAAGGACCATCGCTTATAGGACTTCTTCTTCTTATCGGAGGATTAGTCCTTATTACTGGCGGCGCAGGATATATTGTGTATAGCGAAAAACAAAAACAATCATATTACAAACAAAAATCGCTTCAAACACAAAATAACTCAGCACAACAGCAAGCCCTTGCGGCAAAACGTTTGGCTGATGAAAAAAAATACCTTGAAGAACTTAAAACAAAACGAGAAGCAGGAGATGCTAAACGAGCAAAAATTTCAGCAGACAAAAAAGATGCACGAAGCGAACTTATTGATTCTTTTGTAGATGAAAAAACTAAATCTGAACAAGGTGTTGTACCTAAGACGAACAAGACTGTAGTTGAAGATATATTCGGACCTGAACAAATACTAGCCCAGCAAAAAAAACAGACAGTAATTCCTCAAGAGCAAGCAAAGTTAGATGAAGGATTACAAGGAGATTTTGTTCCTCTTGAAGACTTAGGTTCTAAAGGCAAACCTCAGACCTTAACAGAAGATGCATCCTCTACAGATGTTTTTGCTGACCTTGAAAAGATAACTACCAAACAAAAAAAGGAAAAGAAAGATGATACTAACAACAAATAAAGCACAAATCAACATGATATTTACTTTCATAGTGGCCCTGCTCATTATAGGTGCAATAGTACTTATTGCAACAAAAATGCTCGGAGGAACTTTTGAAGATAAATGCGCAACAGATATAATTATTTTCGGCGATACATTTAAAGAATCAATTCGTACTAACAATGACTATGGAGGAGTTGTTCAAGAAACCTATCTTGCGCCTTGCTCTTATAAAACACTCTGTCTAGTTGATGCGAAAGCAATTGATAAACACTCGAGCCTTGATAATGCGGACCAAGATTTTCCTGGAGCAACGCTGATTAAAAATACAGTAAAAGATGGCGTGCAAACAAACGTGTTTCTTATCGATGACCAAGGACTTGCATTAGACGCGGGTTACGCGCCACAACTCGCACTTGTAGATCCTAATAATGTAACTTGTTTTAACGCGCGACAAAATAAATTCACCTTTATTTTTACAGGCCAAGGAAAAACAACACTCGTTAGCAAACCATGATACTATGCAATCAACCAAACCACCACTCACTCGTTCATCAAAAGCTCAAATGGAACTCCAATTTAATTGGATATTCGTTTTAATAGTTGGCGCCGTCATTCTCCTTTTTTTCTTTACCATCATTGGAGGGCAAAGTAAAACAAGCGAACAAACCATAAGTATTAATTTTGCACAACGCATGAAAACCATTCTCTCAGCTACAGAGCAACAACCAGGTACCATAAAAATCTATGAGCGAATACCGCCATTTGAACTTTCATTCGTATGCAATACTCAAGAGAATCTTTATTATTATGCAATAGAAGATATAAAAATGGTGAATACCAAATATAATATTTATTTTTCACCTTATAATTTACAAGGTGATGTAATTTATACATGGACAAAGAGTTGGTCGCCAACATACAGCGTTGGAAACTTTTTGTATGTAACCAATGACAAAGAACATTTTGTGTTTTATCAACCAGACCAATACTCGCACATGAATGATTTATATAAAGACTTTCCAGAAAACTTTAGTCGCTACGCATGGAATAAAAGCGAAGAGGATATCAAGCTAAACATGGATAGATACACGTACGTATTTCTTAAACAACAACTTAATACCAACTCCGAGATTGAATTAAATTTTAAGAATGCAGATTTGGATGCTCGAGGAAATGTTCTTGTCATAGAACCTGCAAACAACGCAGATCCTTTTTTTAACGGAACAATTTATTTTATTCCTTTAAGCATAATTAAACAACAGACTGTTAACTCGACGAAAAAGTTAGTGAATTTTCTTACAGACTCAGATAATGCCTATCCTTCGCCTTATTTAGATAAAGCAAGTATTTATGGTGCAATGTTCTCAGAATCAAAACAAACCTATGCATGCACTATGCAAAAAGCATTACAACGACTACGCATGGCAAGCATGCTCCATTACTATCGCATTAAAGAAATTACTTCTTTAACGCCCGCCTTTGTTTCTGCAAGCTGCACCTATCTTCTTGATAACACTGTTGATACGGGAGCAACACATTATCTTCAAGAACTTAACAAAACATTACAAGAATCATTTAATTTTACCACCATAGCACGTACGACGAACTCTCTAAACAAACTTGCTACCATAAATAACCAAGTCACAGCATCACAAAACTGCCTTTCGCTTTACTAACACGATGAAATCAAAGAACACAATAAAAAATAATTCCTCGCATCAACGCTGCGCACCAAAACAAACCGAACGCGCACAAATACAAATGGGAGAATCAATTTTTGCCATTATCATTATACTTTTTATTATTATTTTTGGACTGGTGTTTTACTCAAACGTACAAGAAGAAGACTTTAATGAGCAACGATCAAAATTTGATGACTTAGATTCCATAGCGCTCGCGCAATTTATAGGAACTTTACCCGAACTTGCATGCGCAGAGCTAGAAATAACTGAAAACTCTTGCTTTGACACAACAAAACTTGATGCCTTTGAAACAATGCTTAAGAGCGAAGCAATATTAACAGAAGAATATTATGCAACACAATTAGGAACCATTACTATTTATGTGCAAGAAATATATCCAGGAAAACGAAAGTGGGTATTATATAATAACTCATTAAACGAATCCATTGCAAATGTTCGCCAAGTAATCACTCCTCTCTCCTTACAACATGGCATTACCAAAGACACAGCGTTTGGCGTGTTATTTATAACAGCGTATGATAGACGATGAAACAAAAAGCACAATCAGAAATAATAGGTCTAGTTATTATAGTTATTATCATCTCCATAGTCTTACTTTTTTACCTTTCCTCAAGTATAAACGCTGCTGATTCATCAAAAAAACGATTATTCACACAATACACCAACAACGCACTCCAAGCAAGTTTTATTAAAGCATTTATCGACACCTCTTTGTGCGGAACAACAATAGATAGTCTCATTTACGATTGCGCAACAACAAGAACCATACGATGTCATGGTATGAACTCTTGTGCTGCGATTAATGACACCCTATATAATATTACGAACCAAACACTTGACGAATGGGGGTATATCTATGATTTTCGAATTGACTTCCCCTCAACATCTGCAAAGGATATTACTGCAGGGCAAGGCCTTTGCACAGCAGAAACGGTCGGAAGAAGCCCCATAAGCCCTTATTCTATACCTCTTTATCCATGGACTGGAGCTGTACGATTAGAATTAGGAATTTGTAATTAACAAAAGATGGTCTAGTAGAGGTTTGGACATAGTAACAGCCCAGCTATTGTTTTTTTGGGTGTTAGTGGCGCTAGCAGTTTATTGCTTCAAGCTCTTTATTTTGCCTTACGCGCAACTTCACGTCTTCTCAGACTCATAGAAACATTTAAATAAAGATTTTTATAGAAAACTTGTTGAAAAGACTCGTGAGGTTGATACGTATGGTATTTAAGAATAAAAAAGGCTCAGAACTCTCTATGAATGTTATTATTATTGCTGCAATTGCAGTTTTAGTACTGGTCATTTTGGCAATGTTTGTGTTTAAATCAGGAAACAATATTGAAAAATCAACAGGATGTTTTGCAATGAACGGCATGTGTAATCCAGACACCACGCACACGTTGCGTTATCCAGCAGGAGATGGAGAATGTAAAGATTTAGGTGGCAAATGTTATATTTCCCTTAAAACACAAAGTTAAACTGTGCTTATTTTTTCTTTTTTACTCTTTTTTGTGAGGCAATATGAAACTTTTATTTTCCAACAAAGCAGACATGGGCACAGAATTACCCTTCAAAATAATTATTGGTATTATTGTTCTTCTTGTTGTAATTTTTATTATCATACCACTTATTATAAATCCTTTACAAACAGATCCTTGTAATCAACAAAATGGTATACGAACAGGATCTTGCGATGAAGATGTTTCCATACGCAATAATTTTATTGAACCTGATGAAACGGGGCGAGTTTGTTGCATAGCGCAGCCAGGTAAAAAAGAGGAATTTCAACGATGGTCAGACTCAATTGCAGCAACAACAAGCGGTACTGATAGAAAAATTGTTCTCCTAGAAGATATTACAAATTTTAACTGTCCTGATGGTAACATAGGATTATATCTTCATAAAGATAATGACTTAAACAGTCTTGGAGTAACCTCTAAAACAACGTCTTATCCTACTAACTACTCATCTGCTGAAATCACACCGCAAGAAATAATTGATATTGTAGGTATTAATGAATTTGCAGATGGCACTTGCTCATTAACCATTCGAAAAGCATCACGAACTACATCGAATACTACTTATCATCCTCTAAGCACTGCCCAAGGTACACTCCTGCCTCCCGAACCAGGATTTGACTATGAAAAAACAAATTGTAAGAAAGGAACAGGAGTACAAATTACTGGAAAACTAGCAGGGTTAGCCGGAGATGAACCTTATTATCTCTTAACTTATGCAGTAAAAAGTTCAGAAAAAAATATTCAACAATTTTATCTCCTCAAATCAGAAAATCCAAACGCGGCAGACACAGAAGCTATATCTTCTGATACGATTTCAAATCCGCTGGGAGCGTGCACACCATGTTCCTTTTATAAAAACACGACAACTTGTAATGCAGATAATGCGTTGGTAAGCGAATGTAATGGTTGTTATTGGACTACGAGCGAAACCTGTGTTGATTGTACTATTAACGAGTGTCGCGATTATGGAGTAAATGAATCTTGCATTATAGATTCTTGTGCTGTTGGTGACTGTGAGTGGGGAAAGAAAACTTGTTTTGATTGTGATGATGTTGTTGCTTGCGGGGATTATCCAGATAAAATTGCTTGCGAGGAACAACTTTGTCCTGCCGAGCTTTCTTGTAAATGGAAAACAAATTTCTTTAAAAAGAATGAATGCGTGCTAGTAACTTCTTAGCGCGATACTTTTTCTAACCGCCACATTTAAAAAGAATTACTCTTCAAATACTACTCTGAGGAATAGCTATGCGATTATACTCGTCTAAACAAGGTAACGCTGACGGAATGAGAACAATAGCCATAGTTATTTTAGTCTCGCTTCTTGTTGGATTTGTTATTTATATATTCATGACGGCGGTGAAAGAACTTGGATAGCAAAGGAGTGAATTCAACTATTTTATCCGTTATTATGGTATCTCTTTTTTTAATTGTAGCAATGCTTTTATTTCAATCATGCACCAAAGATGTTGAAGACTCTTCTGAAGGAATGGAATGTTGGGCTGTACTTAACCTGCAAAAACTAGGTGTGCAATCGGTCACGGGAGATATGGTTTTAAAAGCCTGCGAAACTATTAATAAACCACTTATTGATAAAGATGTAAGTTCGCCAGAAGGCATTCAACACGAAATAGCGATGAACATGGCACGCGCATGGAAAATAACACACGAAGGAACAATAAAAGAAGAAATGTGGGATACTGATTTAGTTGATTTGTTTAAATCAGGAAGCGAATGTATGATTATTTACAAACTCAGGTTTAATCCAACTCCGCTTTTTGGTATGAGCTATCCAGGAATAACTTACCAACAAATGGACAATTATTTTGCACAAGAATATTATGCATCATTTCCTCGAACAGACGGTAAACAAGGAGAATTACGCTACACCTTTGCAGAATATGTTCAATCAAAAGGAGGAGAAGGAGCTTACTTATTTCCAGATGAAGACGCTAATGGAATCATTAAACCAGGAGAAGTTTACGCAATCTCAGTAGGTAGTCCTGATGCGCCCTTTTTTGGTAAATCAAAATTATCTGCAGATACAAATATAGTTATGTTTAGCACCTATCAATATGCTATAGGACAAAAGATGGGGTGTAGGGAATTTGTGGACTAAAAAAGGATTTTCCCAAGAACTACAAAAAATTATCTTGTGGGTAATTATTGCAGGATTCATTATAGGATTCTTTTTCATACTCAAAGAACATCTTTTTGAAGCATCATCAGGAGTAACAAAAATTGGTTTTAGAGGGTTGGGTTTTCGATGAAATCAACAACAGCACAATTATCAACCATTAAACAATTATTTATTTTATTACTGGTAGTACTCATCGTTGCAACAGCATTTGGAAAACTCTTTTCTGAAGCACGACACCAAGTAGATGAAGAATTTAATCCAGATAAATTTTTTGAAAGCGACGCTGAAGGGGAAGAAGCGCTAGCCTCCTCAATAAAAAATATGCTTTCGACACAACAAGTGCAAGGAACATTAGATATACAATTTGATTTTTTTGCTGCGACTAAAAAATATTCTAATACTACCAAGTATCCCAACGGCCAGCTTGTTTTACTAACGTCTATTAGCGATGCTAATGAATTTTTTACTTCACAAGGAACAGAAATAGGTTTACAATTTCAATCAGCTCCTCGAGGAGTTGTTTCTTATCTGACAAACAAAAATGGCGATATCCTAACAAAATCACTGCTTACTGACTACGATACAACATCATATCTTAAATTTAGAAAACTCTGTTATCTTCCAGCAGCAGTTCACGCACCACTACTACATGATATTTCAGACATTGCAGCAGAGTATCCCGATTATCCGAACGATGACATTACTATTTCAACTGTAGCAAAAAACTACGAGGTATCTTATGTTTCTTTTCGCCAATTGTTAGATGAAGATAAAAAAGATGATGAATCTCTTCATTTTACTAGCCAGTATAGTAATTCTGCAAAGCCTCAACAAAAAGATATTACTCGTAAACTCGCAGTTCCTGATGATTCAATTTATACTGAAGGACTTTTAGTGTGGGTGTATGATAATTATGTTTGTGTTATGGTGCGAGCGCAAAAGTCGGGAGGGTCTAGTGGCGGTTTATCTTTAGAAAACATAAGCGATACATTACAATTAAAAGGCGGTAATAGGTTAATTTCTGATGATGTAGTATCAGAACTACTAACTCAGGGACTAGTTGAAAAAATTTAAAGAGGAGCGTACAGGTGATATATGATGATTAATACCATGATGAAAAATAAAAAAGGCGATGGGGGAGCAACCTCTTTATGGCCCAAAATTGGCGCGGCTGTTATTGTTATGGTGCTTTTAGCAGTAGCTATCCCAAATATGGTTGGCCAAGGATTTTCAAGTATTGAAAGCCATTTTTGTTTAAACGTAGATACAGATGGTGATGGTCAACGAGATGGTATAGAACAACAACTCGGGACTTGTATATGTAATGAGGATACTCCTGCAAACCAATTCTATCTTATAGATGTGCCTTTTGTTACTAATACAGAAAAACACAAAGCACAAGAGTTGTTTAAATTAATTGATGGCTCACTACCTTCGCGTATTAGCTTTGAAGACGTACAGCGACTAGCAAAATATGTTTATGAATTAGAAGCATGCAACGCACAAGGAGATGACTGTATACAAGACAATAAGCCTAAATTAGTTTTTAAACAAGCAGGACTTGAACCGAAAACTCAAAGCCCGGACTTAAATGATATTTGTTTTTCAAAAACAATTGATTGCACTATTGAAGATTTTAAAGAAGATTTCTTTGTTAAAGAAAGCAAATACACGTATGAAACAGCATGTCTCATACCCAATGATGCTGACTCGTGCAAACAACTTCGAGAAAATGCTTGTGCAGCAGAAAAAGAAGAAGCTAAAAATGCAGATAAACAAGAAAGACAATCATAAGTCCCGTGGAGAAACACGGATGAGTCTTGTAACTTTAGTTAGTCTTATTTTAACAGGGATTATACTTATGCTTTTCTTTAAAGGCTGCGCACATTTTGATTATATATTTTTAAGCAATAGCGATTCTTCAGGTTCACAACTCGTTGCTCAAATTATAGAACAATCCCATTATCTAGAAAATGTAGACCCGGGTGAAGGTTTATATCAAGGATTTTCTATTCATGAAAAAGATTTATTCTTGTTTTTTTCAGCAGGTGTAGCACCCATACGTTTACAGTCAAAAAACTCGGACAACACATTTATTTTTCAGCGACCAACAGATGAAGCCTGCATAAATCAAGCCTGCGTTTGTCATTGCGGTGCGGGTCCTTATTGGAATCAAGTCAAAGACAAATTATCCTTCACTCTTTTACTTAACGAGCCATATGCTTGTCCCACACCATATCTCACCTGCCAAACATTTGCAAATGAAGAAGCTTTTTTTGGAAATTCCCGAGGAAACAATGAATTCTACACCTCTATTTTGGAAAAAACAAAAGAGTTTGATACAAATGATATTTATTATTATCCTATACCTTTAGATATTTTACTTCTTGGTCAAACAACTTTACAAGGTAAGGTTAGTCGTTCATATAGTGTTGCAAAACAAGCCAAAAGTTATGTTGAAGACTTAACAACAAACTATGAATGGAAAGGCGGCGTTGTTATAGGTGGTGTTGCAACTATTACAAAAAAAGATAAAGAAATGAAGCCTGTACAAACTATTCTTCGTATGGAAAAAAGTTCTACAGAAGGAATTTATGGTGTGTGTCTACACGAGGTTTGTTTTACTAATCAACCTTCTTTATCATTAGATTTAGATAAGAATTTATTTTCTATAGCGTTTTCCTTAACAGGTTTAGTGGAACAACAACAACATAGCGTTTTTTCAACGTTATCTGATGATTGCATCTCTACTTCGGTTTCAGATCAAGAAGCAAAATCCTGCAATTTATCCATTAAAAGGATATCACCATTTCCACTTACCTCGTCAGCATTCATTAATAATCCAGTTAGTTTACAAGATAAAGCATTAATTCCTTTACTTGAATTTACTCAAGAAAAAAACGACATTTGGACAATAACGCCACAAATATTGTTTACAAATACGTGTAATAATCAAGAACCTATTGAAATTATGCATGGAGAATCATTCAAAGTCTATCTCCCTTTGCGATTTAAACAATCGAACGTGCTTAATACAACTCATTTTTATGTAGTTAATGTCACAACAAATCAAGAGGATGAACTGCCTGTATTCCAACTGCTATCGCAAACACCACAACAACTCTGTAGCAATATAAATCAAGAGTATAAACTAACATATTCTTTGCTTAATACGCTAGATTTTACTATAGAATTAAAATCAGACGATAATCTAGACACAGATAATATTTTACTCTTTACCGGTCTTAGTGAACAAGTCATGAGAACTTCTGAGGAAACAGAATAATGTTTTTTAACAAAAAAGGTTCAATAGAATGGAGTCTTACTACCATCGGAGGCATTCTTATAGCCGCGCTTGTTGGTATCACCTTGTTTACCGTGGTCAATGCTTATTTATATCCGCAAACAGCAGAATCAACCATTCTTGCAAAAAACATCGCGCTTTCTATGGACGCTATTCACACATCGCCTTACGATGTGAACTATCGATATCCTGTTTCCTTACAAGAACGAAATGTCGACATGGAACATAATATTGTGCGAGTCGTTGCAAAAGAAGAAATATCTGAAAACAAAGCCGAGCGACTCGACACCTTTCAAAATTATTTTTTTTATACCACACAAGAAGCGGTTCTGCCAGATAAATTACTTATTGATGCAGCCCACATATTACTTACTAAACAAGGGAACGCTTATGCTGTGCATGACGGCTCATTTTTATTTGACGATAGTTTAGTTTTAAGCACGGGACTTAAAGATGTTCGCATAGGAATAGTTGTTGATTCAGGAAATAGTGGTGATGCACAGGTTCTTAATACTATACACCAAGCATTAACTGATCAACTTCGCGACAAACAAATTCAACTAGTATCATCTCACTTAGCAACAATTCTTATCCAACTAAGTTTTTCAGATGATGATTCACACAGTATTTATTATTCAAACTTTAATTCTGATGCAGTCACTTTACTTGCCACAAACGTGCAGAGTGCATTGCAAGGTTTAATTGACTCTTCTTTAGGAGGCTCTAAAACATTTCCTCAAACAACACAAGCACACATAGATATTTCATTTGGATTACAACATGATCAATTTGGAGAACTTCGTCGCGATTCTAGTTTGCAACGAACGATAGGAATAGCACTCGCCGATGCTGTTAAGAAGACCTATCCTCAAGCACAATTATCCTTACAATAAACTTAACCCTTAGCAAAGGTTTTTTTTACTTATGAGTGGTTTTTCTATAAGGTAAGGTATATAAGTACTTACTGCGATAATTTTCTTGAGATAGCTATGCGATTATTTACTAACAAAAAAGGACAAGAAATTACAACAAGCAAAGTATTTTATTGGCTTGTAGGGTTGGCTCTTGCTATCATGCTAGTTTTTTCTATTTGGGGCTTTGGAGCATCATTTTTTAATTCACTTACCGCAACACCTGAAATACTCAAAGAAGATCTTTTTATTGCTCGCATAACAAACACTTGCTTTGCATTAACTGAGCAAACAACGCCAACACAAACAGAACAACACCCCAACATCATAGATTTATCATTAGTTTCAAATGAACATTTACACTCTTGTTTTATAGGCGAAAGTACCCCCGCTGCAACGGTTACTATTAAGCCTTTATCCACAACGATGCCTACCTTTTCTTCTCGTCGAGCAGTTTTATTCGATGACTTTTCCCAAACAAGAACTCCTGTTGATGCACTAACAGGGAAAAAACCTCGCGCGTTACAACCAAGATACGTACTTGCAAAAGAAGTTTATGAAGAAGACCTCTGTGAGATGAGAAAGAATGCTATTTCTTTAGCAGAAAACCAAGGGGACAATCTTTTTCAGAATCATCTTTTACTTAAACCCGAAGATTTTTTAGCAATAAAAAACTCTATTGAGCAATGTACATATAGCGGTTCAAATTTTGGTCCTTGTTCTTTAAAATTAAGTGTTTCATCAACATCATATAATCCTTCACCTTATCTTAGCGATTTTTGTTATAGTAAAGAAGGCCCCTGCACTTATAATGACTTTCTTATTGATTACAAAGGAAGTTGTCAAACAAAAGCAAGTTATGGAAAAACACATCCTGCAGAACTTCAGGTGATATTCTATGATTAAGCCTATGAACAAAAAAGGAGTTGGTTGGATGCCTGATGATGTTGCTTCAGCATTTTTTGCGCTCTTACTTATTATCATAGGTTTTGTTATATTTAATCAAGTGAATACTTTGGTAGCACAATCAACAGTTCAAGAGGCATACGATGCCCACACACTCTATGAACAACAACGACTATTAGAAACGTATATGCAAACACCAATCACTCTTGATGGTAAGACAACAGATGCGCAATCACTTATCGCAGAATACATACTGCTTAGTAATTGGCTTGTACATCATAAAGATTCAGATTTAACAAAAAGGAGAATACTTATTCAAAACGATTTTATTCAAAATTCATTTGAACCAACGCTTAACAAGTATCAAGTCCTTAGCGAAGAGTTAGCAGTTGATTCTCCACATTATGCAAAAGATATTTATTATGTTATTCGATTGGTGGATACTACAACTCAACAAGACGTCTATAGGATTTCTCATCCATCAGACAAAGCAATTGAGAAACCACTTCAAGCACAAGTAATTATTCCTGGAAAACAAGTAGGCAACTTCGCACCAAATGAATTTATTATTATTGTCGAGCTTCATCAACCAAAAACGAATATGCGAAATGCAGTTCTAAAAGTATGGTCTCAAGCAGTGAAACCAGGAGTACAAGGTGTGGTGGGAACATGATACGAGGAAAAAAAGCAGGAGTTCAATTACCCCTTATCGCATTATTCTTTTTAATAGCAACAGCAGTTCTTATTACAAACAATTCAATTACTTCTGTAGAAAACGATATAGGAAATAGCCAATATGATATTCTTATGAAAATAGAACAAGCAACAAGCGCAAATGTTTATATTGATTTAGCTGCAGAAAATGCAGCTTCTTTTGCAAAATATGCAGTAATACAATCAGGAGGAGTTTATCAACCACTAAGTCCAACAGGAACTATTATGTCTTCAACTTGTGGCACGCATTTATATCCAAATTATAACTCTAAAACATCTAATTGTTTACCAACTTATACTGCGTCCTTTGCAAATTATTTTGATGATTTATTTTTTAATTATCTCCAAGACTATCCCTCAGAAAGATCATTATACTTTTTATACAATTTAAATTTTGAACAAAAATCACCACAAGAACTAGTAATCCGAGCAGCAGGCGAATCAGTAGCATTACCATTTACTGGAACAAAACGTGTTGAGGATTCTACCACTTCAGAGAATACGTGTCAAAACATATTTTTAGTTCGAAAACAATATCCTAAAACGGCATTAGGAATTTATACTGCTGAGAAACCTATAACTTGTTCAAGTGGGGAGTGTTTTTCACAAGTTGCAACGCTCTTGTATGAAACTTATCAATTACAAAATAAAAACTATCCTTATATTATTAGTGGAGAATCTCCCTATTGTCCACAAGATGTAAGAACTCTTGCAGCAGGTGATGATTCCTTTTTTTCAAATATAGTAATTTCTGAAGATAGATTTAACCAACGAATAAGCACATCGCCTGGTTTTGATAGCGCCGGATGGTTATGGTGGGTGGGGAAACACGCAAACATAACCTTTTTTAATGAGCGCCTTAGCCAAGCACAATATTTTCAAGCAGCACAAAGTAAACAAACAATTTGTAAAGGAGATGCCTGCACGCAAACAGTAGTTCTTAATGATGCAAAAGTGGGCGATGTATTTTTTATACGTGATCAAGAAAAAATCTTAGAAGACGGTTCAACAATTAGCGCCGGAGGAATTTATCTTGCATTATATGTGGCAAAAGATAATATAACCAATCGACCAATAATTATTCACGCAACGCCACAAAAAGGACTTGTTAAGGAATATTTGCCAGAAAAATTTATTTCTTCACAACACTCAGCAATAGAAACAATTCTACGACCGATTTATCAACCAAATGGCTATACGAAACTACCTACTGATTTGAGTGCTATTCCTCCATTTGTTGGACCTTTTGAATGGTGCAGCGCAGAAACTATTGACTTGCCTTCGGATAATTATCTACAACAATTACAACAGCAACCCTATAACTCACCACAACAAGATTATTATACTTTAGCAATAGAAAAAGGCATTACTGAAGGTATTGATCCTGCGCTTCTTATTACTCATGCTGTTTTAGAATCAAGTCTTGGACAAAACAATAAATGTACTTCTCAACAAAAAAGCGCTCTTACAGGATGCGGTTGGCCAGAATCTTGCGCATCGGGATGCAAATGTGAAAGTCAATGGATTGTTTCAGATGAAGCACAAATTGCTTGCACAGCAACAACAGATATGGCTGCATATAAAGAAGCATTATCCGGCACTCACGCAGTTGTAGGACTCTATGAAGAATGCTCTGCCTATCAAGAAGATCCTGAAGTTTTTTGGAATTGTATTTTTTGCATTTATCAAGGAAGTTATGATAAAGTAATTGGAAGTGGAAAAAGATACTTCTTACAAGACAAAACCTGCGAGTATGCAGAACGAGCAAAAGGAATTTATTGTTCATGGAGAGCTTATTTTGATGCAAACTGGAATGACCTTTCTTCATTAACGTCTTTACAATCAACATCAGAAATTACTCTTAATCCTGCATTTAGTACATCTACACGACTTGATTTATCTGCAATGAACTTAATTACGACAGACTTTTTACCACAAGTTTATGCTTGTGATAATCAACTCAAGACCTGCGTTACAGAAGTGGTTGAGCAGTTTAATAATGAGCATGATGATGCGGTGCATATTACTTTACTAGCAAAAAATAATGTTTTTGCAACAAGTATTGCTGAACAAGTATTAGATTGTCGCTATAACGAACAAAAAGGCTGTATTTGCCCTATCATTCCTTATTATAATGGAAGTGGTGAGTCAGAAAAAAAAATGGTTTTTTTCTCAGATGGTAGATTTGTTGCTGAGGATGATGTTATTTATGAATTTGATTTTAACCCTGCAATACCAACAGAACAACTTTCTTTAGCTAAATCAGCAATTATCTTAGAGTTAGATGGGAATAAAGCAGCAAGTCTTTATGTTAATGATAAAGGAGAGGATAAAATTTTATCAAAGAAAAAAGGTTGGCATCTTATTACTCCTGAATTACCTGCAGATTCAGTTAAAGGAGAAGCGGTGCTTGCTTTCGGATTATTAAAACATACTTACTCAGCACTTTCATGGTTACCCTATCAACAAAATAATACGCATCTCACTTGTAAAGCAAACAAACATTACTTTGGATTTCAAGCAACAATACAAAGCACAGGAGACGTACTTAACTTCAGCGTTTATTTAGATGATACACAACCACCACAAGATAATATAGTAACAACTACAACAACAAGTGTTTGTTTTAATACGCCATTACAAAACCCTTATTTTGTGGATGCACAAGATTTTTTTGCAGGAAATCTCAATTGGCTATCTTCATCACAAGATATTGTAGGACTGACTCATACAGCAACACTTTCTTGGAATCTTATTAATCACGACGAACCTTTACATGCATTCATTATAGATGTGTCTCAAGACCCTTCGTTTACTCAACTCCTAGGAACAAGAACCGTCCAAACAGCAACAGCACTAGAACAAACTCCAATCAACAACCAAGCATTGCTGCTTGAACAACTCATCAAAACACCAGCAAGTTATGGCATTACTTCCTATAAGTACAGGATAAACAAACCCTCTTTAGCAGGCAATACGTTCGCAGAAAACACTCCTTATTTTTACCGAATAATTCCTGTTGATGAGTATGGGAACCGAGGAAAAGCATCAACGACAGGCACTTTTACGTTCACCAGTCCCAAAGATAATTCAGGTCTACCGCTTTCTTCAAAACAATTCGAATTACTCAAACAAGGAACACAATTTTCAACAAGAAATATAGAAGACTACGTATGTGTATACAATCAAAACGTTCTCCTTGGTATGGATCATTTCTTGCCACCAACATCAAACAATCTTGCTGTATACCCTGGTCTTGTCGACCCCTTACAACCATCAGAACCACTTTATCACATTCAAGGCATTCCAAACATTATCTGTGATGAATCAGCAACAACTGTTGGAAAAATTTGCGCTGGGAATGAACAACTAGTAACTGCCTTACAGCAATTATCTTCTGCATTAGAGGCTAACGATTGGACCATGGTCATTTCACAAGCTCATCGATCCTGGAAAATTCAAAATACTCTTTGGGAACAATCAGGATTTGACCGTAGCATGGCGTGCGATCCCCAAACAAAAGAACAACCGTATCTTTGTCCGCACATGGTTGGGGGTGCAATAGACATTAACATACTTGATGCATCAAAAAATCAAATATCTTATATTGAGCAAGAAACATTTATGTGTGGTTTTGGTTTTGTTCGATATGGTTGGGAGTGGTGGCATTTTGAAATGGGTACAAAAATGTGGGAAAAAGCAATGGATGCACAAGCAACGTCATCTTGTTGTTATTATGGTAGAACGCATGCAGATGATTATAGGACAAAAACATGCAACATTTAAACAAATATGTGGGATGGGGAATTATATTTTTACTTTTAGTAACAACTGTTTTTGCATTTGACTTTTCTATTTGTGACACACCACAGCAAGCAAAAGCAGAACTAGGTGATGATTATTACGCATTTTGCGAGACTAACGTTGATTTAGCATATCGAGGGACACTTGCGGGCTTACAAGAAGATAGTGTAGCATATAATGATTCTTCATTATCGTTTCCAACTCGAAACAATTCTTCAAGGCAAGATTTTTCTTCAGATTTTCCTGATGAGATGCTGGACGACTCAACAACTTTCACACAATTCTTTATTATAGCGGGTTTTTTGTTGTTAGGAAGTTTATGTATTCTGCTCGTCTGGAGATACCGACACCTCCATCATACACATAAAGAGGCTGTAGAGAAGCTTCTTCCTACTTTGCACCAATATAGACAAGCAGGCTATACAGATGACCAGATAGCAAATATGCTCCTTGCTCGTGGCTATGAACAGTCATTTATAAATAAACTCTTGCGAGCACTGGAAGTGTAGCCATAAGACTTAAAAATAAACCTTTCTTTGTAAACTTCATCAAGTGAGGGATTATCATGGATGAACGATTAAAACAAATTACCACTCAAATTCTAGCATCAGGAAAAATTACCGAAGAAGAACTCAAAACAAAAGTTGATGAGAAACTTAAATCACTAGGCGGTCTTATTAGTGAAGAAGGAGCAGTCCATATTATTGCAAATGACTTAGGAGTCTCTTTAGGAAGCGCGCCAGCACAAACAGTCAAGCTTAAAGATGTATTAGCTGGTATGCGAAACGTGACTACCTTAGTTAAAGTTCTTCGAAAATATGAAGTTAGAATGTTTGGTCAAGATGGTAAAGGACAGGTAGGCAGTCTTTTTGTAGGCGATGACTCAGGATTTATGCGACTCACCTTTTGGAATGATAAAACAGATTATTTAGCAAAGGTGAATGAAGGAGATATTCTTGAAGTGCAAAGCGCATATTCGAAAGAAAATAATGATCGAATTGAATTACACATGGGAAATGCATCACACATCATTGTTAATCCAGAAGGAAAAACAGTAGACGTTCCCCTGCGCGCTGCGCAACAAGAAGCGCCAAATAAAAAAATAGGTGACATTGCTGATAGCGATACGTTTGTGCAAGTCTTAGGAACTATTGTGCAAGCATTTGACCCGCGATACTTTGAGCGAACAACAGACGGGAAAACCACCACGAACTATGTAATGAACCTTCTACTTGATGATCAAACAGGAAATATGCGTGCAACAGTGTGGAAAGAACAATTACAAACATTGCTTACGCTAAGTGATGAAGAAATTCTTAAGATTCGAGATGATGCGGATTCTTGGGAACAAATTAAAACAGATCTTTTAGGAAGAATTATTGGTGCTCGAGCACGGGTTAAAATCAATGAACAATATAATACTAAAGAATTAGTGCTTTATAATATAGAAGCAAATCCCAAACCACCAGAAACAACACAAGAAACACCCGACACAACAGGTTCTCAAAAAGAATCTTTAGAAGCAACTAGCACCTCAGAGAAAGATAAAGAAGTAAAACCTGATGTCGCTGTTAAGAATACAAAACAAGATGCATCAGAAGATAAATCAAAGCAAGAAGAAACGCCTCCTGCAGTTAAAGAAGAACTGCCAACAGCTGAAAATGTTACTGAAGAACTTATTGGTGATGAAGACGAAGAACTGCTTAGCATTGATGATATTGATAAAGCGCTTGATTAAATCTTATGCAAGGAAGAACACATTTATTGGCAGGACTCCTTATAGGATTCTTCTTTTTTTCATTTGTAGACACTATTCTACATAGTTTTATCGTTCTTTTTTTAGCAGTTGTGGGGTCCTTATTGCCCGATATTGATACGACAACATCTCTTCTCGGACGACGAGTAAAAATTATAGGATTTCTTTTCAAGCACAGGGGTTTTTTTCACTCACTTCTTTTTGCCTTTCTTATTACTCTTATAGTTGTAGAATTATCATCGCCTGTTTTTGGAATGGCCTTTGGTTTAGGAGTCTTTTCTCATTTACTATTAGATGCAATCACTAAAGAAGGGCTTTCTTTTTGGCCAATTCCATTACATATTAAAGGTTATATTCGCGTTGGAAGTTTTATAGAACATGTGTTACAACTCATTTTACTCTTTTGTTGT